>CAYPDL010000124.1:0-11484 GCA_964409475.1 uncultured Desulfobacteraceae bacterium
TGTGTGCTTTGTGTCTCTGTGTGATAAATTTTTGGTTGCGGCTATGCCGCGTTAGATAGGGAAAAGAGCGGCACTCGGAATCTTGAACCTTTGGACCCAGTTCCATACGGGTTGCGCAATGAGGCAACTGGATGAAAGGATATGTGCAGGTTTACACCGGCGACGGCAAGGGAAAGACCACGGCGGCCTTCGGGCTGGCCCTGCGAGCGGTGGGTGCAGGGCTCAGGGTCTTCATCGCCCAGTTCGTAAAGAACTCGAAATACAGCGAAATCAAGGCCGTGGAGAGATTGGGCGATGCCATCACGCTGAGGCAGTACGGACGGGGACATTTTCTCAACAGAAAACCCGATGAAGCGGACATCCGTTCTGCGCGAAAAGGCCTGGAAGAGGTCCAACGGTTGATGTGCAGCGGCGTGTACAATATCATCATCCTTGATGAGGTCAATATTGCCACCTATTACAACCTCTTTTCCGTGGAAGACCTGCTGGCCTTTATGGGGGCAAGGCCGGACCATGTGGAACTCGTGTTGACCGGGAGGAAGGCCGACCCCCGGATTATAGAGGCGGCCGATTTAGTGACGGAGATGAAGGAAGTGAAACACTACTACCAGCAGGGCGTCAAGGCAAGGGTCGGCATCGAGAAATAATGGTAATGGGTGGACGTTATAGTAAATGAAACCCTAAGAAGATTTTCAGCGCTGCACGTTTAATCCTTGCCAGGTTATTCCGTCTGGAACAGTTGGTGAAGATCGGGGTGGTTCTCGATTGCCTTCAGGAACTGCTCGGTCCGGCGCTCGAGGCGGCTCTTGAGGATGCTGGCAATAATCTGCATGACCCGGTATCCCATGCTGTGATCCTTTTCCATCAGATTTAAGAAATCCTCCCCAGGTATGCTCATTACCTCGCACGGCTCCACGCAAACAGCGGTGGAGGTATACTGAGAGCCGGGAAGCAGGGCAGACCAGCCAAAGCAGAACCCCGACTTGACGGTGCCCATGGAGACGCTGATGGTCTCCGAGACATCCACCTCGAGGAGCGCCTTTCCATCCTTGAGCATATAGAAAAATTTCGCATCATCCCCCTGTTCGAAAATGGTGTCGCTGGCCCCGAACAACCGCATTTCCAGCAGGGACGCCATTTTCCCCAACATGGAATCCGTCAGATTTTCCAATAGATTGATTTTTCTCAGCTCTTTAAACGGGACCATGGGGGTTTCCTCCGGTTGCTTCTTGAGTGTGGATTTACGAGTGCCTAAAGTTACGAATGCCTGAAGTCTACATCAGAACAAACACCAGTACCAGGAATGCCGTGGCGGCACCGGTCCCGAGCCCGACGGGGCACGTCCCGCCCATGATGTCGGCATGGAGGTTTACTTTCTTGATCCGCAGACGTTCCCCGCGCAATCCTGTCAGTATCCAGAAAGTAACCATCGCGAAAAGGGCAAGTCTCGCGATGATGTCTTTGGAGAGATGGGCCATGCCTTTGACAAAACCACTGACAAAAAACCGTTCGCAGGCCTCATTCAGGGGATTCAGGGTTCTGGCCATGACGCGATAGAAGAGCCGCCCCCCCTTGCGGTAGAACCAGTCCGCATCCAGATTAATGCAGCGCATCTCGGCCGGGTAGATCCCCGAGAGGAGAAGGAGGGTGAAGGCCAGGGCCGAGAAAAAGAGGAGCTGAGTCTGGCCGAGGACATGGGGGGCCGTGTAGGGCACATATTCCACCGGATAGGGGAGCAGACTGTACAAAGGAGCCGGATACACGCCGATGAATATCGACAAAAAGGCGGCGATGCCCATGGCGAGGAGCATGTGGACAGGGGCCTCCTTGGGCCGCATGCCCGAGTCGTGGGAGAAAAATGCAAAGAAGGGGATCTTGATCCCGGCATGGTGGAACACGCCGGCCGAGGCAAAGAGAAGCATGAACCAGATGATCCTCATGTGACCCGCGGCCGCTGCGTCCATGACCATGGACTTGCTGACAAAACCGCTGAAGAGGGGAAAGGCGGAGATGGAGGCCGCCCCCACCATGCAGAAGATGCAGGTCAGCGGCATGGTCCGGTAGAGTCCGCCCAAGTCCGTGCCGTTGATCTTTCCGGTGCGGTACATGACCGCGCCCATGGACATGAAAAGAAGTGCCTTAAACAGGATGTCGTTGAAGGCGTGGCACACGGCCCCGTTGATGGCCAGGGCGGTCCCGATGCCGATCCCGCAGACCATGAACCCCACCTGGTTGATGAGACTGTAGGCCAGGACCCTCCTTAGGTCATTCTCGATCACCGCATAAAAGATGGGAAAGGCGGTCATGACGGCCCCGATCCATATCAGGGCCTCTGTGCCGGGAAAGGCCCTGGCCAGGGCATAAACCGCCACCTTGGTGGTAAAGGCGCTCAGGAATATGGTCCCGGTTATGGTGGCCTCTGGATAGGCGTCCGTGAGCCAGGGGTGGAGGACCGGCCAGGCGCAGTTGAGACCGAAACCCAGGAAGATGAGGTAGCTTCCCGTGCCGTTCAGGCCCATATACCCCAGCTCGATGGACCCGGTCTGATTTACATGTAGCACGATCCCGGCCAAAAGGCAGAGCCCCCCTGCCGCATGGACCAGGAGGTACCGGAAGCCTGAGGCCAGGGAGGCCTCGGTGCGTCTGGCCCAGATCAGAAAGATGGAGGATATGGTCAGCATCTCCCAGAACACAAAAAAGGAAAAAAGATCTCCGGAAAAGACGGCCCCTAAGGCGCTCCCTGCATATACCAGCCCTGCCACGTGCTGAATGTCGTCTTTTACATGGAGGGCGTAGAGGATGGCGATAAAGGATATGATGTGGAAGATGTACCCGAAGAGAAGACTGAGCCTGTCCACTCTACCGAAGATCAGGTGGTAGTCCAAAAACGGAACGACCCAGTAGGTCCCTTCTTCCATGCGGATCAGATTGATGAACCCAAGCACAGGAATCAGGAGGAGGAGGCCGGACTTCCATCTCCCTTTAAAAAAGGGGACCAGCAGGGCGCCCACAATGAATAGGATGACCGGAGGAAGCGGATCAGTCATAATAATCCTCTCGTCTCTTTACGAGGGGCCGCAAAATGTACTTTGCCGCTACCACAAGGACCACGCACGCCACAAAGCCATATACCGCATAGAATTCAGGCCATGCCTCCCAGCCAAAGTGCGGATGTTTGTGCACGAACCATTCGATAATGAGAAGGACCAGCAGAGATGCGTAAAAGCAGCCGAGGAGGATCTTTACATTTCGCGGGTTGTCAAATAGGTAGCGTTTGGAGTTGGGAGTGTGGAGTGTGGAGTTGGAAGTTGTGGATTCAAATATTTCTTTTTTATTTTGCATGGTTGTGTACCTTTCTTAAATGGACTTTTTATGCCACGTTTCAAGATTCATAGGGTCTTGAAGAGTATGAGACCCAGATAGAGGGCGCCGATGGTGACGGCGATGAAAAAGACCGTCCGGTATCCCGGGACCGGCTCGTGCGTCAGTTCCATCTTCTCTCCATTTTGTTCGGTCATGCTTCAACTCCTTTTGGTTCGGCGCTCCTTCTCACCCTCCCGCAACTGCCTTGACCGCCATCTGGGCCAGCCTGAAAAATGGCTGGGGATAGAAAAAGAGGATGATGGATATCAGGGCTGTGACCGTCAGCGGGGCAATGCAGAACAGAGGGGCCTCCTGTATCCGGGTCTTTACTCCATCCGTATCCGGGGGGCTAAAAAACGCCCGGTAGACAATCGGCATGAAATAGGCGGCATTGAGCAGGGAACTGGTCAGGAGGACGACGAGAACGGCTGTCTGTCCGGCCTGGAGCGAGCCTAATACCAAATACCACTTGCTCAGGAATCCGCCGGTGGGGGGCAGCCCGATGATGCTCAGGGAAGCTATGAAGAACGCGGTCATGGTGATGGGCATCCGCCGGCCCAGCCCCTTCATCTCGCTGATATTCCGTTTTCCCGTGGCCACAAAGATGGCCCCGGCGCAGAAAAAGAGGGTGATCTTGCCAAAGGCATGCATGGCGATATGGAGCATCCCGCCGGTCATCCCCTTGGGGGAGAGGAGACCGACCCCCAATACGATGTAGGATAACTGGGCAATGGTGGAAAACGCCAAAAGGCGCTTCAGGTTGTCCTGGGTAAGGGCGATGAGGGACCCCACAATAATGGTGAAGGATGCGATGATGCAGATGAGGGTATCCAGATGAAGGGTCGATAACAGGTCGATGCCGAACACCCCTGTCAATACGCGGACAATGCTGAAAACCCCCACCTTCACTACTGCCACGGCATGGAGGAGGGCGCTCACCGGCGTGGGGGCCACCATGGCCGCGGGGAGCCATGCGTGAAACGGCATGATGGCGGCCTTGGCAAAGCCGAAGAGAAACATCAGGAGGAGGAGCGTCACAAGCCCTTTGGAACAGGTCCCGGCCAGAAACCCGTGACTCGAGAATTCGAGGGTCCCGGCCTGGGTATAGCAGATCAGCATGGCCGGGAGGGCCAGCCCGATGGATGCGCCCAGGATATAGGTCAGGTACCTGCGACCCGAGGCCCGGGCCTCCGCGTCCTGGTGGTGGGTCACCAGCGGATAGGTGGCCAGGGAGAGCATCTCGTAGAAGAGGTAGAGGGTCAGGAGGTTGGCCGAAAAAGCCACCCCGATGGTGGCTGAAAGGGCCAGGGCAAAGAAACAGAAATACCGGGTCTGGCTGTGTTCATCGAGCCCTCGCATGTATCCGATAGAATAGGCGCTGGTGATGATCCAGAGAGAGGATGCCACCAAGGCGAAGAGCATCCCCAGGGAATCGACCCGGAACCGGATGGCGACCCCTGGGACCACCTCTGCCAGGGTGAAGACCATCTGGTGTCCCTTGAGGATGGCGGGAAGCATGGAGAGGACAATGAGGAATTTCGCAACGGCGGCGATGAATGTCCAGGACTCCCGGATATTGGCCCGTCTGCTGAGCATCAGGAGCGGGACCGCGGCCATGGAGACCAGTACGGCGATGAACGGTTTTATGGAGATGATGGGTTCCAAAGTAAGTACCTAAAGTGAGCTAAAATGCCTAAAATTACGAATGCCTAAACTGCCTACCATGTTCAAGAGCCAGCCTTTTCAACGCAGCAAGGCCGCGGGGATGACGGGATCGATGAGGGTCGTTACGATTGTCCCCGTATACATGCCGATAGTCACCAGTCCCACTGAGACGATTAAGAGCGGGGTCAGCATGGTTGCAGGCGCCTCTGTTCTCGGCTCCGGCGGAGATCCATGGCCATGAGCGTGTTGCATGCCCCCGTAGTAGCTTATTTCAATGACCCTGAAGAAAAGGATGACATTTACCAGGCTGCTGAATAACAGTGCCGCTACAAAGCCGTATTGCCCTGCCTGAAGCGCCCCGGTGATGAGGTACCATTTACTGAAGAAGCCGCAGGTAGGGGGCACGCCGATCACGCTCAGGCCGGCCGTCACAAAACAGGCCATGGTCAGCGGCATCCGGTGAAACAACCCCTGTAACTGATGGAGTTCCAGCCCGTTGATCCTGTAATAGATATTGCCGGCTGCCAGAAAGAGGGTGATGGTCATGAGCGCATCGTTGAGGATGTGGAGGATCGCGCCTGTCAGGCCCGCGGCGTTGCCGAGCCATGCCCCTCCCACCATGTACCCGATTTCAGAGATAACGATGTAGCAGAACATCCGCTTCAGGTTTTTTTGGGCCAGGGCCAGCGAGGCCCCCATGACAATCGCTAGGGTGGACAGCCATACCATCGGGTTGGCCAATTTGAGGACTGCGAAGGTGAAATCGAGGGAGAAGACCGAGAGCATGAGGCGGATCATCACATAGACCATCACCTTGGTCATGAGCGGGGCAATCAGACTGCTCACCGCGGACGGGGCCCAGGTGTAGGCATTGGGGAGCCAGACATGGAGAGGGAAGAAGGCCATCTTGACACCTACCCCCACCAGGCAGAATATGAAGGCCACCCATACGGCACTGGACTGATAAATGTCAGGCAGGAGGGAGGCCACGTCCGCCATATTGAGAGAGCCGGTCATGATGTAGAGATACCCTACGCCCAAAAGGTAAAAACACCCGCCGATGGTCCCCATGAACAGGTAGTTCAGACTGGCTAAGGGGGCACGGGCCTTTCCTAAGGCGATCAGGGCGTAACTGGTCAGGGAGGCCACTTCCAGCAGGACGTAGAGATTGAAGAGGTCTCCGGTCACAACCATGCCGACAAGGCCTACTATAAAAAGGAGATAGAGGGTGTAGAACGCCCCCTCTTTTTCAGGGAATTCCGCTGCCACGCCCCTGCGGGTGGCCACGAGATTGATAAAGGCCAGCACAGAGACCACCACCAGGACCATGCCGTTCAGGGAATCCACATGGTATCCGATGCCCCAGGGCGCCTCCCATCCCCCCAATCGGTACTGAACCGTGCCGTTTTTAAGGACATCGGCCAGGAGTCGGACTGAAAACCACGCGCAAAGGCCCGATCCGACAACGGCCAGTGGGTAGCAGATGCCCTTCCTGATCCATGCCATGCCGCTGACGAGGAAGGCCATAAGGAGCGGTGAAATAATCAGAAGGGCAGGGTAATGCTCGTTCATCTGGGCCTCAATCGCGCGAGGATTTCATCTTCTTCCAACGTCTTGTATTTTTGATAGATCTTTATGGCCAGCGCCAGCGCCACGCCGAATGTGGAAACAGAGACCACGATGGCCGTAAGCATCAGGACATGAGGCAGCGGGTTGACATACTGGCTGAGATCAACGGCGTGGTGGCCGGTGTTCAGCCCATGCTGGATGATCGGAATGCCTGCCCCCTTTTTGCAGCCGATGGAGACATAAAAGAGGATGATGGAGGTCTGGAAGATGTTCATCCCCACCAGTTTTTTGATGAGGTTGTTCTTGGCGATCATGGCATAGAGTCCGATCATCATCAGAACAATGTAAAGCCAGTAATTGTACTTGGCCACAAGCATGGGAATGAGATCAGACATCGCCTATAACCCTTCATCCTGTTTTCCGGCTGAGGCCAGGTTGTTGTATATGGAGATCATGACGGCCATGACCGTAATCCCCACGCCAATCTCAACACCGAAGATCCCATGAGAGCGGGCCATGATCTTATCTACAAAAAGAACAACGGAGAGGTTGCCGTAATCGAGAAATCTGGCCCCCAGAATGACGCAGACGGCCCCGATCCCAGCATAGATGAATACGCCGACGGCCATGAGGAGGTTGTCGATTCTTTCGCTGATGCGGGCAATGGCGGTCCGCATGTTGTGTGAGATGGCGAGCAAAATGATGCTGGCGCCCAATATGACGCCTCCCTGAAAACCGCCGCCAGGGCTGTGATGACCATGGGCGATCACATAGAGGGCAAAGAGCTGGATAAAGGGGACCAGTATCCGGCACATGGTCTTGATGATCAGGTCATAGGGGGTCCACAGGGTGTCGATTCGCTCAAACTCCCTGGATTTTTCAGGGATTTTGCCGCCCTTGATGTGAAGCGTGATTTCGGTGGCAATGTGACGGTAATAGCGGTCTTCCGGTTTCTGTCTGAATATCCTCAGGAGTAAGAAACAGCCGATGCCGGCGCAGAAGATGACAGTGGTCTCAAACATAGTGTCAAAACCGCGGTAATCGGCCAATATAGCCGTCACGACATTGGGGACGGCGGTCTCTTCCATGGCCTTCTGGAGATAGCGGGGAGACACATGGGTGCTGGCAGGGGAGTCAGGCGCCCCCCACGGTGGGAAGTCCTGGGTGGCGTAGAGGAGGAGCCCCCCGGTCAACAAAACGATGATAAGCCCTGCTGCCTTCAATCTCGAGTCCTCCGGGTGGTGTGGAATACGGCCGCCACAAAAAAGACGGTACTCACCCCGGCCCCCACCGACGCCTCTGTAAAGGCCACATCCACAGCAGCCATGATGGCCCAGAGGAGGCACATGAGAAAGCTGTAGGCCCCGAACAGGATGGCACAACTGAGTAGATCTTTTACAGAGATGGCGGCGATGGCCGTAAAGATGACCAGCGTCAGAATCGCGAGGTCCAGTTGCCAGATCATGAGGGCACGCTCCTTTATTCCTTTTCCTTGGTCCAGGGTTTGAGCCCGGCCCTGACGCCTGCATCGACAATGGCATGGGTGGCCGTGGGGCTCAGGACGAAGATGAAGAGCACAATCAGCACGATCTTCAGGCTGGTGATGAGCTGGGTCCACGTGAAGTCATGCAGGTTGAAGAGGGCCACGGCCAGTACCATGAGAAGAGACCCCAGCGTGTCCATCTTGCCAGCCGGGTGAAGCCGCGTGTAAAAGTCGGGCAGTCGCAGGATCCCCACTGCCCCGCCCGTAAAAAAGACCAGGCCGCTGAAAAGGAGGAAAATCACAATGATGTCCAACATGCGCACCCCTGGGGATTGATGATTTACGATTGATGATTGAAAGAACCTGAAATCTGAAACTTTAAACCCGTTACTTTCGTCCGCGAACCCAACAAACGTAATAAACCCGCAACTGTCGTTACGGAGATTCCTCGTAAAGCCCCTTCTTTTTCTGGAAATACCGGGATGCAGCCAGTACGGCCGTGAAATTGAGAAGGGCATAGGCCAAGGCGATATCCACGAACATATCCACTCGGCCGTAGATCAGACCGATCAGCAGCAGCAGAATGACCGTTTTGCTTCCGATGGCATTGACGCCGATCAGACGATCCAGGACCGTGGGGCCGAAGATGGCGCGATACAGCGACGCAATCATCAACAGACAGAGATACAGACCGGTATAGAGAAAGACGTTCGACATCAGTCCTCCTTGAATGCGCTGATGATCCGGGCCTCCATTTCTCCCGGAAGGGGGTCACCCGACTTTTTGTCAATGGAGTGGACCTGGAAATCTCCGTCCACGGATACGTAGACCGTGATGGTGCCTGGCGTCAGGGTAATGGAGTTGGCGAAGATGACCAGAGAAAGCTCGTCTTTGAGTTTGCTCTTAAATCGAATGATGCTCGGATCGATAAGGTCCATCATTCTGGGGTGCAATACCAGGTACAGGATATGGAAATTGGCCATGAAAATTTGATAGAGAAGCCACGGGACATACGCGGCTATCCGGAACCCGAGGCGAATCAGGCCCATTATCCGCGCTCCCGGAAAGAGGAGGTCGCCGGAAAAGAAGGTGACGATGAGGCATGAGATGACCCCTAATGTCATGTGGAAGGAGTCAAACTTGCCGGAAAGGATGAGCCAGAGGAAGAACAGGATAAAGAACGTCAAGATACGGGGAAAGATCTTACGGGTCGGCCGGCGGGACCGGACAGCACCGGATGGGGAAGCCTTTCGCAGTGAGGGATGGGGTGTGTCTATCTGGGCATGAACTTCCAAGGATATGCTCCTTTCAAGAGACCGCATATGAAATGCGGAACGCGGAACTCGGAATGCGGAACACCTCGTCAATATCGAATATCGTAACTCTTTAGCCTCCTGATAGAAGGCGACGCAGCATGACCGGCCTTTTTCACATGCCCAAGGTGTTACCGAATATCAAATTCCTGATTTCCAATCTCATCCAACGGCGATGCAGCCATGCAATGGTCAGAGCCAAGATAGTGTTCTTAGAACCAGCAACAGCCTTCAAGATATTACGAGACAGGGAGTCTGATGTAAAAGGTTGTACCTTCTCCTGGCTCGGTTTCAAATGACAAACTACCTCCCAGTTTTCTGATGATGTCCTGGCAGATGGGAAGGCCGAGGCCCGTCCCCTTGCCAGTCGGTTTGGTGGTAAAAAAAAGATCGTACATCCGTTTCTGGGTTTCTTCGGGAATGCCTGGGCCGTTGTCGGAAATCCTGATCTCGATTATGGATTCATCTCTCGCGGTTTCAATCTCGATCCGCCCCCCCCGCTCCTCCTTTTCCTTTACGGCATAGACGGCGTTTGACATGAGATTGACCAGGACTTGCTCCAACATCTGCTTGTCTGAATCCATGAGGAGCGGACCTTCCATGAGATTGAGCACCACTTGGATCTCCCTATATTTCAGATCGGGGTTCAAGAAAGAAGCCGTTTCTTCCAGGAGTCTGTGAATATCCACGGATGCCCGGGACGGCTCTGAATCCCTCGCGAAACTCAAGACTTGATGGGTGATGTGCCGGCAACGTCTCGTCTGTTCCCTGAGATGCTGAACCGCTGTTTCTATTTCTTCGCGGTCTTCGGGGTCGATTCCCTTGGCATCCGCTGCCACGGCGCCGATCCAACCGGAAATTTCACCGATAACCGCAATCGGGTTGTTGATTTCATGGATGATGCCCGATGCAGTCCGGCCGATTTCGGCCAGTCTGTCGACCCGAATGAGATTCTCCTTGAGTTCTTTCCACTGGGTGATGTCCCGGCAGACCCCCACGGTCCCGAAGCGTTGTCCTTGGGTATTGGCAAGGGCGGTCAGAGAGACCTCGCAGTATATGGTTCGACCGGTCTTGTGCTGAAACGGAAACTCCCGACGGACAGTTCCCCCCTCCTCCTGAGAGAGGGCCGCCAATTTATCAAATTCAGATGGATCAACGGCCAGCTCCCTGACGGGTCGACCTGCCACCTCCTCCCAGGGGTAACCCAGTGCCTTTTCTCCCCCACTGCTGAAAGAGACCAGGATGCCGTCGACATCCGTGGCAAAAACCATATCACTGGTGTTCTGCAGGAGGAAGTGTAGATGCTTCCTCGTCTGCAGGAGTTCCTTTTTTTGGATCCAGAACTCCTGAGTGTCTTCTTTCGAATGGCAGCGGAGAGGGTCAGTCGATTCCATAGATTTTTCGCAATTTGTTCATCGCGTTCTTAATCCCTCTAGCCCCCATTCCGGACCGGTAAATATTCTCGACTTCCTCTCGGAATTTAGCGTTCTGCAACTGCACCTTTGTCTCGTACGCCTCTCGGATGGTTTCCACCAGATTTTCGTATTCAATCGGTTTGAGAAGATATTTGAAGGCATCCTGCTTGCCGCTCTCCAGGGCGGAATCGAGGGTGCCGTGGCCCGTGAGGACAATGCTCTGGAGAAACGGTTGGAGCTTCTTCAGCCGCGTCTGAGTCTCCACGCCGTCCATGCCCGGCATCTTGAGATCCACCACCGCCACGTCAAAGTCGTTGTTGTTGGCCACTTCGACCGCCTCCTCTCCTGAAAAAGAGGCCTTTACAGTGAAACCTTCCCGCAGGAGACGTTTTGAGAGGTATTCCACAAGGGTCTCTTCATCATCAATCAGCAGCACTCTTATGTCGGGTTTATCATTCATGGCTGGCTCCTTGGATTTGGTAAGTATTGATACTGATTAGGTTGAATCGAAGACGGTAAATTTCTCTCTTTTTGTACGCTTCGCATCCATTCTTGTCAATCTTTTTCGGTAGGCGGCCCTTTTGGCGGGTCGTCTGACCTCAGATCCAGGTGACCCCCTTGCAAAAATCGATGGCTTGATATAATTGAATATCGATGATGTTGTAAGAAGAACTCA
>CAYPDL010000125.1:0-1764 GCA_964409475.1 uncultured Desulfobacteraceae bacterium
CCTCGATGTCGCCGGTCGGCATCTGACTATTTTGCTGACCCTCGAGCCGGGGCCTTGCCTCTCCCTGGATCGCCACGACCCATTCATTTCTCAAGACGCGGGCCTTTTCATGGGTCTCCCGGTTCACCTGGGGATCAAAGACCGCCTGAGTGATTCCTTCCCTGTCCCGGAGGTCAATAAAAATCAGGTTTCCCAGGTCCCGCCTGCTGTTGACCCATCCCATCAGGATCACTTCCCGGCCCGCGTCCTCTTTTCTCAGCGCCCCGCAGTCGTGCGTGCGCGTCCAGCTTCCTAACGAATCAATCCCTGGCATCCCGTTCTCTCTCGTTCTTTAGAATTTCTTTTAAGACATTTACGGCATCCTTCAATTCCACGTCCACCTGTTCTTTTGTGAGCATGTTTCTCAGTGCGCCTCGGCTGGTCTTAAGTTCATCGTCTCCCACAATCAGGACCTGTCCGGCCCCAAGCCGATCCGCCTTTTTCATCTGCGATTTGAGCCCGGCCGAACCGTAATCGAGTTCCGCCCAGAGGCCGTTTCTGCGGAGGCCCACGGCCCATTTGAAGGCGGCCCTGGCAGCGGCCTCCCCCAATGCGGCGATAAAGAGATCAGGTCGTCTTTCTTGAAGGGGATGGTCATTTCCAATCAGGGCCGCCACCCGTTCCACACCCAGCGCAAACCCGATGGCAGGATGATCCGGCCCGCCCAGGAGCCTCACCAGGCCGTCGTAACGGCCCCCGCCGGCCACAGCGTTCTGTGCGCCGAGGTGTTCTGTCTGGATCTCAAAGGTCGTCCGGTTGTAGTAATCAAGCCCCCTGACAAGCCGGCTGTTCAAAACAAACGGGATCTCCAGGTCGCTGAGGCAATCCTGCAGAGATCCGAAGTGTTCCCGGCATGCCTCGCAGAGAAACCCGGCGATGGAGGGGGCCTCCGAGACCACCTCCCTGCACGAGTCCATCTTGCAGTCAAAGACCCGGAGGGGGTTGGCGTCGGCCCGTCGCTGACAGTCCTCACAGAGCCGGGTCCTCTTGTCGGCCAGGTAATCCTTGAGCTCTTCCCTAAATCGAGGCCTGCAATCGGAACACCCCAGGGAGTTGAGGTTAAGCGTCACATCATCAAGCCCGATAGCCCGAAACAGTAAAACGGCCATGGAGATCATGTCGGCATCGCTCTTGGGTCCAGGATCTCCGAAAAGTTCGGCGTTTATCTGATGAAACTGCCTGAACCGTCCCTTCTGGGGACGCTCATGCCGGAACATCGGGCCGATGCTGTATAATTTCTGCACCGGGTATGCCTGATAGGGCCTGTTCTGGATGTAGGCCCTCACCACCGAGGCAGTGGCCTCGGGCCGCAGGGTGAGGCTCCGACCCTTGATATCGTCAAAGGTGTACATCTCCTTGGATACGATGTCGGTCTCCTGCCCGATGCTGCGACTGAAGAGTTCGGTCTTCTCAAGAATAGGGGTCTTGATCTCCTGAAAGCCAAAGTCCTCGAATACGCGCCTCGCCTCGGCCTCAATCCACTGCCAGACCCGTGTCTCTTCAGGGAGGATGTCTCTGAATCCTTTGATGCTGGCAATTTCCAATGGCTTTATATCCTCTCTTTCGATGTTGTCCGTAGTTCAAGCGGTTGCGGGTTTGTTGGGTTATTTGTGGGAGGCGCAAGGCGTTAGGCGCAAGGCGCAGGGCGTAAGGCCCATGAACACCGGGTAGGCACGTTGAGCTGTTGAGCCCTGCGGCCACTTATTAGCCATCGGCTTATCAGCT
>CAYPDL010000125.1:1864-7231 GCA_964409475.1 uncultured Desulfobacteraceae bacterium
AGCTATGAGCTATGAGCTATCAGCTATGAGCCCATCCACCCATCCAGCATCCAGCCTTTATTCCACCTTGATCCGGGTTGCTTTTTTTCCTCCCCGGGGAACGCCCTCTTTCTCCAGGTCTTCTATCTTTTCATCGACCAGGCATTTCAGTGCCTTGAGAAACTCGATCCGTGACCGGGACAGGTGTTCCGTGAATTTGGATTTCCTGCGGGATGCCTTTTCAAGCTTTGAAAAAAACCTGCCGATCGGGCATGCCATCTGTTCGTTCATATTGTCGCTTTTTGCTTTGACCATGGTTGCCTCCGTTTTATAGAGTTCATCAGGGCTCAAACTGAACCGACAGATCCGCCCCATCGAGCCTGGCGCTGAGCGATGTTGAGGCGGCCACCTGTCTGGGGAGGAGGATATGCCGCTTGAAGCTCCCCACACGGATAATCAGCTCATCCCCTATCTTATTGAGGTCGACGTCCTTCTTCTGGATGAAGGGCAATTTGATTTTCAACTGGTACTTGCCGTCGGCCTTGAACAGAGAGTAGGGCTCTCCAACAAAGAATCGCTCCAGGGGATCCCTGTTGCCATATATCTGTTCAGCCAGGGAAGTGAGGCGGTCCGTGCCCAATATCTCGCCCCTGAAAAGATTTACCGGAAAGAGAGGGATCGGGCTGAAATAGGTCTCTGCCTGGCGGATATATTCGCCCTGCCGCTCCCTCCAGTCCTCGAAATAGGCATCATGAATGCTCTCCGGCAGGATGCGATTCATGATGATGGCGTCCGTATTCATTTTGTAGAGGGAAAAATACATGAAGGCCCGCTGCGTTTCCTTGAGCACGATCTTTTCCGGATTGGTGACAAGACGGACGGTGGTTATCTCAGGGTCCACCAGGATGTCATCGACCCCCTGCAGGCGCTGGAATAATAATTCAATGGCATCAAAGTAGTCTTCGCCTGGCAGCGGGACATTATACACGCGCTTGGCCACAGGTCGAGCGTACCTGGCAATGGTCCTCTGCATCTTGAATATCTTCTTGATGTACCACTCCAGGGTCGTTGGAATGCTGATAAACCTGAGGGATTCACCCGTGGGTGCGCAATCGAGGAGGATGACATCGAATTTCTTTGTCCGGACATACCGATTGATGTAGAGAAGGAGACTCACCTCCTCCATGCCAGGCAGGATGGCCAGTTCTTCGGCCAGGATCTCATCGAGACCGGTGGTGTTCAGGAGGGTGGAGAGGTACTTGTGGATATCTCCCCAGTTCTTCTCGATCTCTTCCTGGATATCCAGCTCCTGAATCCAGAGGTTGTCCCCGACCTTGATCGGTTTCCCCCTGTTTTTATCAAGCAGGCCCCTGTTGAGGTCAAATATGTCCGCAAGGCTGTGGGCCACGTCCAGAGACATGACCAGGGTCCTGCTGCCCGCCTGGGCCGCCTTGATTCCCGTGGCAGCGGCCACGCTGGTCTTCCCGACCCCACCCTTCCCGGCAAAAAATATGATTCTCATTTGATTTCGATTCAGATCATGTTACTGTTTCACGCCAAGGATTTTCTGTCGTGCACGGCGAAACATTATAACACACCATCCGAGGGTTTAAAAGCAGTAACCCTTCGCGCCAAAAGGAGATGGCCTGTATGGACATGACATTCCTGGGAACCGGCGGGGCCTGGGGCCTCCCTGAACTGAACTGCGACTGTCTCATCTGCCGGGAGATGCGGCGGAAGGGGGAAAAACGAGATCGCACCTCCCTTCTCTTGAGGAATCAAAGCACCCTCCTGGTGGATTGCGGCCCGGATGCCAGGATTTGAGGACTGTTTGAACGAGAACCTGTAACATCCCTTTTATTTTAGCCTGTCCTCTTGTCCCCGTTCGAGGGTGGGCCGTTCGGGTACTCAGTAGATCTCTCTTGAGGCGGTAAATAGGCGACTTTTTATCAGGCGGTCCGTTAATATAATCACTGTCAGCTCTTATTTTCTTGCCAGCGTTTCCCTTTCCCATAAGGGTTCGTTTTACTTGATTTTCAGCGATGTTTTTTGATACGTTAACAACCGAAAGGCGGACTTTCATGAAATGAAAGAATTTATGGTTTCTAATAAAGTGGCGGGGCGGCTCGTACCAGTCAGTTGAAAAATGATGTTGGCAGTGGAGCGATAAGAAACAACGGCGTATCCAGAATGGATTTGTAAAAATTTTACCCGGAGGTTTGCAAATGAAGTGGGGAATTATCGCATCTGTGCTCATTGCTGTTCTGGCGACTTTTGCAGGGACGGGTCATGCCCTGCGCGACAAACCACAGGTTACCATCGAGACATCGATGGGGACCATTGTGCTCGATCTGTATCCGGACGATGCCCCCAAGACGGTCGCTAATTTCCTGAACTATGCGCGATGGGGACATTACGACGGGACCATCTTCCATCGGGTCATTCCCGACTTCATGATCCAGGGTGGGGGGTTTACCCCGAAGATGAAAGAGAAGCTTACCGAGATGTCCATCGAGAACGAGGCTGACAACGGCCTCAAGAATAATCGGGGGACCGTGGCCATGGCCCGGACCCAGGACCCGCACAGTGCAACGGCCCAGTTTTTCATCAACACCAAGAACAACACCTTCCTGAACCACAAGAGCAAGACTGCCGAGGGGTGGGGGTATACGGTTTTTGGGAAGATAACCAAGGGGATGGATGTGGTGGATGCCATCTCAAGGGTTGAAACCGGGACCCGGGGGTCCATGGCGAATGTCCCGGTTGAGCCGGTGGTCATTACCAGGGTGTCGGTCAAGGATTAGATGACAAGGACGTTATCGCTGAATGGAAGGCCTGCGAATTGTGATTGAACAGGATGCGGAAATTGTATTCAACAAGCGGGTCGCCGTGGGCGCCTTTTTGATGGGGCTGCGGTCGCCTGAGATTGCGGCAGAGGCCAGGCCGGGGCAGTTTGTCATGATCCGGGTGGGCCAGGACATGGACCCGCTTCTGAGGAGGCCTTTTTCCATCTGCGGGGTGCACGACGACCTTGTTCTTGTTCTTTACAAGGTGGTGGGCCGAGGAACCCGGATCATGTCAGATACGGGAGAAGGTGAATTGCTGAAGGTATTGGGCCCTTTGGGAAAGGGGTTTGTACGCCCCTCCGCAGGACAACATGCCATCCTGGCGGCCGGGGGAATGGGGATCGCCCCGCTCATGTTTCTGGCTCGCTCAATGGCGCCGGAGAGTTATACTTTTTTTGCCGGGTTTGGTTCTGCCGATCAGATTGTCAGGGCGGATGAACCGGGCCTGTCAGGCATAAAGATGTCGATTGCCACGGACGATGGTTCGGCAGGGCATCATGGCCTTGTCACGGAACTTTTGGAAAAGGGCCCGGCCAGCCTGAGTGGGGATTGCAGGATGGTTTTCTCATGCGGTCCGCGCCCCATGTTGAAGGCAGTTGCGGCAATCACCCATGAAAGGGCTATCCCCTGCCAGGTCTCTTTGGAGGCGGCCATGGCCTGCGGACTGGGAGCATGCCAGGGGTGTGCGGTGAAGGCAGCGCCCGGACAGGATCGGGCCTACTGGCATGTGTGTCAGGATGGGCCGGTGTTTGACGCGACTGATTTGGATTGGGGGGCGCTCTAAATGGCTAAGCATCCTGATTTACGGGTCCGCATCGGCCCCCTGGAGTTGAAAAATCCCGTGTTGACCGCATCCGGGACCTTCGGGTACGGCCGGGAATTTTCCTCGCTGATGGATCTGAATCGGTTGGGCGGGATCGTGGTCAAAGGGGTTTCCCTCAACCCCAGGGAGGGGAATCCGCCCCCCAGGATCGTGGAGACCCCATGCGGCATGTTGAACGCCATCGGTCTGGCCAATGTGGGGCTGGATGCCTTCCTGAACGAGAAGCTTCCCTGGCTCAGAAAACTTGATACGACTGTTATTGTAAATATTTACGGGCATTCTGTAGAGGAATACGGGGCCGTGGCGGCCGGGCTCCGGGGGGCCGATGGCATATCCGCCATCGAGGTCAACATCTCCTGTCCCAATGTAAAGGAAGGGGGGATGGCCTTTGGCACAGACCCGGATATGTCTGCCAGGGTGACCGGGTGCGTGGTCAAAGAGGCGGGCAGGCCCGTTATTGTGAAGCTGTCCCCCAATGTGACCGATATCCGGAAGATCGCTGTGGCCGTGGAAGACGCGGGCGCGGATGCCCTGACTCTGATCAATACCCTGACCGGCATGTCCATTGATATTGAAAAGCGCGTCCCCAGACTGGCCAACGTCTCCGGAGGGCTGTCCGGACCGGCCATCCGGCCGGTCGCCGTCTATATGGTCCGTCAGGTGGTCAAGGCGGTCCGCATCCCCGTCATCGGCGTCGGAGGGATCATGGACTACCGGGATGCCCTCGAATTTCTGATAGCGGGGGCGCGGGCCATCCAGGTGGGAACGGCCAATTTCGTCCATCCCCAGACCGCTGTCCATATTATCGATGGATTGAGGGGGTTCTGCCGAGACCATGGCGTGTCAAGCATCGAAGAGATCATCGGGACCCTCAGAGAGGGGTAAGATCCCCGGCGGATAGGGCGCAGAACGGCTGAAGAAGGGGTAAGAATAGGGCACGCATGAACGTGATCATTCTGGGATCAGGGACCGCCATTCCAAGCAATGACAGGGGATCCCCCTCCCTTGCCGTGGTGATCGAGGGCAGACCCATCCTCTTTGATATAGGCCCTGGGACCCTGCGTCAACTGACGAGGGCCGGCATCGACTATGAACAGATCGAGCGGGTATTCCTGACGCATTTCCATCCAGATCATACCGCCGACCTGGTCCAGCTCCTTTTTGCATCAAGGAACCCGGCGGTGTTGAGGAGAAGAAGGTCCTTCGTGGTTACAGGGCCCCCTGGTACGGGCCGACTGATTGCCTCCCTTCAGGGCGCTTACCCTGACTGGCTGCGTCTCCCTCCTGAAATCATGGGGATTGAAGAACTCGACATGGGAAAAAACGTACGTAGAGACTATGGGAACTTCACAGTGATCACGACGCCCACGAATCATACCCCCCACAGCCTTGCTTATCGGGTTGAAGATCGGGAAGGAAAGGCCGTGGTCTATTCAGGAGATACCGGTTTCTGCGACTCGGTGGTGGAGCTGGCGCAAGGGGCTGATTTGTTGGTTCTGGAATCCTCTTTCCCGGACGGGGAGGAATGCGACGGGCATCTGACCCCGTCTCTGGCTGGACGGATGGCCGGGCTGGCAGGTGTCGAGCGTCTTGTCCTGATCCACTTCTATCCGGAATGCCTGCGCACGGACGTGGCAGCCCAGTGCCGTACAACATACGGGGGCGAATTAATATTGGGCGAGGATCTACTGCCGCTCCGGGTGTAAATTTTAATCCGGA
>CAYPDL010000125.1:7331-11475 GCA_964409475.1 uncultured Desulfobacteraceae bacterium
AATCCCTAAATCCTCCAACCCCTCAATTCCGTCTGTCGATGATGTGCTGACTTAAGCGTATCAGATCCCTCTTTGTTTCAGAATCGGGGAACATTTTCAGGCAGCCTGTGGCATGGTCCACATATCTCTGGGCCTCTTTTTGGACACGATCCAGTGCCCCGTTTCGCCTCACCAGATCAATGATATCCTGGTAGTCATCATCGGTCGCCCCAGGGTTTGTGAGAAGGTCTTTAACCCGTTTATTTTCACCTGTTTCGAGTTGCGACAGGGTGTAGATGAGCGGCAGGGTCATCTTTCCTTCCCTCAGGTCTTTTCCTACCGGCTTTCCAAAGACCCTTTCCGAAGAGGTATAGTCCAGGAGATCGTCTATGAGCTGAAAGGCGATGCCTGCATTAAGCCCGAATTGCGCCAGAGATTCCCGCTGTTTTGCCTCAGCCCCTGAAATGATGGCCCCGCAGGCGCAGGCCGCTGATATGAGGATGGCTGTCTTGGCGGTGATAATCTCCATGTATTGATCTTTATTGATTTTCCAGTCGTTTGTGTGCACAAATTCCAGGATCTGGCCTTCGGTCATACGCAGCGTGGTCTCTGTGAGCCTTGTCAGAAAGGGCATGTTGTTGACCCGGACGCCAATGGACAAGGCCTTGGAGTAGAGGAAATCTCCTTCCAGGACCGCCGCATGATTGCCCCAGACCTGGTTGGCGGAAGGCCTTTTTCTCCTGATCTCCGCGTTATCCAGTACATCATCGTGGAGCAGGGAAGCGGCGTGGATATACTCAAAAATAGTCGAAAGTTGGTAAATGTTTTTTTCGTGATAGTTGCAGAGGTTGCATGAAAGCACAAACATAAGGGGCCTGAGCCTCTTGCCGTCTCCCAGGAGCGTGTGTTTGCCGATATCTTCAATCAGGGGTACACGGGAATTCAATACCCGATACAATTCCCTGTTGATGATCTCAAAATGACGCTTAAACTGTGCTACGTTTGATGTGTCCAACTCCATGTTATTACAGGAAATTTTCCTTTCTATGGACCGGTGATCCCGCAAAATCGGCCGGGATGGTGAATCCGGGGTCAAAAACGAGACGCCGGAGTCTCATTGGGGGGCCAAAGACAACTTCTAAATAATCTTCTAACAAACGATAATGTACATTAAAAAATTTTACAACCTATTTGAGGCCCTCCCAGGCCTCAGTCTCACAGATGATCTCCCCACACTTTTTTGTCATGGGTTTAATCAGATCTCAGAAAATCAGACGATTTTTCCCACAAGGTCGTAGGCATGCGCTTCTGTGATCCGAACAGGCATGATCTCCCCGATGATGCCTTCTCCGTCGTTGATAAGGACCCCTGTGTCCACGTCCGGGGCCATGGCAGTCGTCCTTCCGGCCAGCAGCAAGTCGGTCTCGGGGCTGGGACCCTCAATCAGCACCGGAAAAAGCCGGCCGACCTTTTGCGCATTCAATTTTTTTGAAATGTCGGCCTGAATGGTCATGACCCGGGCCAACCTTTTTTGCGCCGTATCCCGGTCAACCGCCGGTTGAAGGCGGGCTGCGTGGGCCCCCTTCTCAGGGCTGAAGGCGAATACCCCTACGTAATCCAGTTCGGATGTTGTCACAAAATGGCAGAGCTGGTCGAACATCTCTTCTGTTTCGCCGGGGAACCCCACCATCACGGTTGTTCGAATGCTGATGTCCCGCTTTCTTCTTCTGATCCTCTCAATCAATTCTTCCGGTGTCTCCTTGTGAGGATCACGTCCCATGGCTGTCAGAAGGTTTTGGTTTACATGCTGGAGCGGAATGTCCAGGTAAGGGCAGATGGCCTCTTCAGCATCCATAATGTCCAAGAGGGATTCCGGCACACGGTTCGGGTGAAGGTACAGAATCCGGATCCACCGGACGCCCTTTATGCGCATCAGTTTTTCCAGCAATTCAGTCAGACGGGCTTCTCCGTAAAGGTCCTTACCATATAGACTGGTATCCTGGGCAATCAGGTTGATCTCCTTGACGCCCCTGTCAGCCATCTCCTTGGCTTCCCGGACCAGGGATGGGATCGGTCGGCTCCTGAAAGGACCTCTTAGTTTCGGGATAATGCAATATGTGCATCTGTGAGAGCACCCTTCTGCAATCTTGAGATAAGCGGTGTAAAAGGGGGTCGCCTGGACCCTGGGGAAATGATGGTCGGCCAGGAAGGTGGGCCGGCCGATAAAAAGTGGCAGAGGATCCGTCCCCTCTCTGCCGAGGACCTCTGCCACACGGGAGATCTCTCCCGTTCCAAGCCATCCGTCCACCTCGGGGATCTCCCTCGCCAGTTTATACCCGTAACGTTGCACAAAACACCCGGCCACCACCAGTCTCCTTAATCTCCCTTCCTTTTTGAGACGTGCGGTTTCCAGAATTGTGTCAATGGCTTCTTCTACAGCGGACTGGAGAAACCCGCAGGTGTTTATAACCATAAATTCGGCCTCATCTATCTCAGATGTCAGCTTAAATCCGTTTGACTGGAGAATGCCGAGCATGTGCTCGCTGTCCACCAGGTTTTTGGCGCAACCGAGGCTGATGAGAGATACGGTGCCGGTCGTTTTATTCATGGGAAAATTATTATAGGCGTCAGGAGCAAGACGTTAGGCGCAAGGTTTAAGGTTCAGGGTTGAGCACTGCTGCGCCGCTCTTCAGCGCGATCTGATCATGCGGAAACTTCCGGATTGAAAGGCCGGAAGGCCCGTGATGCTGGGTTTCGCCCCGCGCCACCCCGCCGACGGGCTCCCAGCAATATCCAGTAGCTAGCATCCAGTATCGAGATTGGATTGCAGGTTTTTTCAATCATCAATCGACAATCGACAATCATCAATCCAATGAAGGCCCCGATTCCGGATGGCATACTATCAGCAAGGAGCCGGGATCTCAAGCCTTTGGTTGAGACAAAGGGCACGGGGGCCTTGGAACTTAGGATCGAAAAACTGTGATTTTATGAACTAAAATGCGTTGACACATGGAAAAAGGTGTGTTAACAACACGACACATCCGATTATTATCTTCTTGTTCTTTCCTGGATTGGGGGGTTGTGGCTTCAAAAAAGATCACACTATTCTTGGTGCCTGACGGCACAGGCAGGGTGAAACAGCTCAGGGTTTCGGGTTTCCTTCTGGTATGCCTTTTTGCGCTCCTCAGCCTTTCTGTGATAGCGTTTTTCTTGACCATCCACGCCTACTCCGAAATCAGCGTCAAGATTCCACGCCTGGCGGAACTACAGAGGGAGAATGGCCTTCAGAAGGAGCAACTTCTTCATATGGCCCGTAAAATCGATCAGTTTACTCAGGAGATGAGCGAGCTGAGAAAGATGGACCATAAGCTGAAGGTGATGGTGAGCCTGGAAACGATCGAGGGTGATGAGCAATTCCGGGGGATCGGGGGATCGGATCCGAGTCTGCTTGATCCAAAGAAAACTGTGGCCAAGGTGGATCGGGAACTCGTGCGGGCCATGCATCGGTCCTTGGACAATCTCAACAGCGATATCGAGTCGAGCAAGGAGGACAAGGCCGGGCTCCGGAAGTTCCTGGAAAACCAGAAAATACTGCTGGCCTCTACGCCGTCCATATGGCCCTCAAAGGGGTGGTTGAGTTCGGGCTTCGGATACCGGGAATCGCCCTTTACCGGCGAAAAGGAATTTCACAAAGGGATTGACATCTCGACACGAACAGGGGCGCCGATCGTTGCGAGTGCGGGCGGTGTCGTATCATTTACCGGCTGGGATCGGGGATACGGCCGGGTCGTCGTCATCAAGCATGGCCATGGCTTTGATACGAAATATGCTCATCTCAAAAAGTCCATCGTAAAAAAGGGCCGGCACGTGAAGCGGGGCGAAACCATCGGGCTGGTCGGTGCATCCGGCAGGACGACCGGGCCCCATCTCCATTACGAGGTGCACCTGAACGGGGTTCCTGTGAATCCCATCCGTTATGTCCTCAGATAGGCCGCCAGGACCTCCATTCTTTTTTGAATCGTCAGCATTTCCCGCAAAATCAGATCAGTGGCAAAACCGAACCCCTTGATTTTTTTGTTGCAAAGAGCGTATACCGGTTACATCTTAATAACTCAAGTTTCGCACCCCTTCGCGTTCCAGACCGGGAGGTATCAGGTCCGTGGGG
>CAYPDL010000126.1:0-11449 GCA_964409475.1 uncultured Desulfobacteraceae bacterium
CAGAACCAGCCGTTGGATAACGACGCCCATCTGAGGCGCAAGCTGGCAGATGCCGAGGAAAGGGCCGAGCGGCAATCCGCCCGCTTTCCCGACCTGGACCTCTCGGCCATCCAACAGGGCGTTCACCGCAATATGCTGGAATCCCTTCTCTTTTTAGACGGCCGGTACATGGACATGCTGGACCTGATGAATTTTATCAAAAACGGCCGCCGTATTCCGGAGATCGCACCGGAAAATGTGACGGCATACTATTCCTTAGCCAATAGCGTGACCCTCAACGGCATCTATCTTTATCAATACCTCCGTGCCCATGGATACGATCCGATTATTGTCCAGAACCATGCCACGGCCAACCTCCCCGACCTGCTTGAGGAGGATCCTCTGGCAGTCTGCATTTCCTCAAACTTTATCTTTATGAACGATATCAATGAGATGGGAGGTATTATCAAGCAGATTGCGCCCCAGGTCCCTGTTATTGCAGGGGGGATGCTGGTCAAAAAGGTCCTGAATGAGGGGGAGCGTTTTTCAGATCGGACCCTGGACTTCATGGGCGGTTTTAACGGCCATGTGGATGTATTTGTGGTGGAGGCCAAGGGGGAGGCAACGCTTGTGAAACTGCTGGCGGCCCTGAGACAAGGCCGGGAACTGGATTCAGTCCCCAATCTGGCCTATTTCAATGGACAGGGGCGGATGGTCTTCACATCGAGGGAAGAGGAAGAAATCCAAATGGACCATACCGCGATCGCCTGGGACCGTGTCCCCAAAGGGTATCTCCGCAACATCCTTCCCGTGAACAGCAGCAGGGGCTGTTACTACCGGTGTCGTTTCTGCACCTATCACTGGCTGTTTCCCGAGGTCCACTACAAATCCATGGATGTCCTTCGGCAAGAGCTTGAGAAGATCGATGCGCTGGGGTCTGTCACGCACGTCCGGTTTACCGACGATAATTTCACCGCCAACAAGGCCAGAATGAAGGCGGTGCTGGAGATGATGATCGCCCAACGGTTTGGGTTTACATGGTCGTCATTTGCACGCGCCAGCGCCCTGAGGCCGGAGTTGGTGAAGCTCATGAAGGCGTCGGGGTGTGAATTTGTCGATCTGGGGCTGGAGTCCGGGAGTCAGACCATCCTGGACAACATGGACAAGCGGCTGAGAAAGGAGCAATCGCTGGAGGCCATACAGATGCTCAATGATCACGGCATTGAAAGCAGGGGGAGTTTTATCATCGGCTATCCCGGCGAAACCGTTGACACATTTTCGGAAACCATCGAGTTCATTAACGAAAGCGGGCTCCCCTATTATCATCCCTATCTCTTTTATTATACCGGAAACACCCTGGTGCACCAGGATAGAGAGGCCCTGGGGCTGACAGGCCTTGGACTGGCATGGCGCCATCATACCATGGATTCGGTAGAGGCGTCCCGGCTTATGTCGCAGATGCTGGAGAGGATCGACCGAAGCTTTACAGACGGGCAGGCGTATGTTGAGGAGATCTATAAGCTCCTTCGGGGAGAGGGATACGCTCCGCCCGAAATAAGGGAACTTTTTCGGTTGAAGAGAGCGTTGCAGTTGAGTATAAGGAGGAGCGGGGGCGGTGAACGGGGTTCAGAAACAGAGAGGGTCTTATCTGAGCTGGAGACCCTGGTCAGGTGACGGGTGTGGAACATGGTCATCGGAATTCTGAGCGTACAAGATGAGCGATACCCCCCCAACCAGAGGTTGATGGAGGCCGCCGCTCAGTCAGGACACCGGGCCAGGCTTATCCACACCAGGGACTGCCTCTCAGAGATCGAATGTGGCAGGGTCACCGTCGCCATAGACGGGTGCGAGAGGCCCGACATCCTTCTGCCCAGGATCGGGGCGACCATCAATGACTATGCGTTAGGGGTGGTGCGCCATTTTGAACTCTCAGGCGTGCCCGTGGTCAATGGCTTTGGAGCGATCCTTCTGGCGCGACATAAATTTCTGACCCTCCAGACCCTGGCCGCGGCCGGCCTTCCGGTACCGGATACGCGGCTGGTGGTGAACCTAAGGGGTTTTCAAGAGGCCGTGAAATGGCTTGGTGGCTACCCGGTGGTGGCCAAGATGCCGAGCAGCAGGCAGGGGAGCGGCGTGGTCCGGATCGATTCAGGGGTCACGTCGGAATTTGTCATGGAGAACCTTCAGGACAACTCCCGGGGGGTGCTGGTCCAGGAGTATCTGACCCCCGAGGACCGAAGAGATGTCCGGGCCTTTGTAGTGGGCGGGCGGGTCGTGGGGGCCATGGAATTGACGCCCCTTGCGGGCGATTTCAGATCGAATATCCATCTGACGGGACTGGGAAAAGGGCTCACATTGGACCGGGACCTGTCGGAGCTGGCGATCCGTTCGGCAGAGGTCCTGGGGCTGGAGATCGCCGGAACAGACATCATTCTTGACAAAGAGGGGACCCCTAAGATCATCGAGGTCAATTATTCTCCAGGATTCAGGGGGCTGGAACAGGCCACCGGAGTTGACATCGCCTCCCGGATCATTGGATATGCGTCGGACAAAGTAATGACGAGGAAGCCATGCATATCGCCTTTCTGATGGACCGGCTGGAATCGATTGAGCCCGAAATGGAGACCACCAGCCACCTGATGTATGAATGCAACCAAAGGGGGCATTCCGTCTATTTTCTCGAACCCCATGATATCTACATCCGGAAAAAAGAGGTGGTCGCCAGGATGCGCAATATCACGGTGGCGACCGGCCTTTCCATGAGACAATACTGGCGCGCCCTCATCAAATGTCTCAAAAAGGACGAACTCATATTCGAGACCATATCCGACCTGGACGCCCTCTTTCTGAGAAAGAATCCGCCCATTGTGTATCAGACCATGGAGTTCCTGTCGTCGGTGAGCGATAAGGTCTTCATGATCAACAGCGCCGCAGGCCAGATCCTGGCCAACAGCAAACTGTATATCCTCAACTTCCCGGATATCATCCCGGAGACCCACGTCTCTCGAGATCCTGCACGGCTCAGGAAAATCATTAATGATTTCGGCGGCGCCATGGTGGTCAAGCCGCTCCAGAGATATGGGGGCGAAGGGGTGATCAAGGTGAGCGTCAAGGACCAGGAAAACCTCCATTCCCTCATCAATTACTATGTGAAGGCCTACCGTTCCTATCCCGAGAGAGAGGCGATTATGGTTCAGGAATATCTGGATGTGGTGGGGATGGGGGGGGATGTCAGGATTCTTCTGTTAAATGGAGAGATCCTGGGGGCCATGAGACGAAGGCCCCGCAAGGGAGAATTCAGGACGAATATCCACGCCGGCGCAAGGGCATTCAAGCACGATCTGACCGATCCCGAGCGGGAGATCTGTCGGGCTATCAAGGATAAGCTGGTGGAGGACGGACTTTTTTTTGTGGGAGTTGACGTGATCGCCGGCAGATTGGTAGAGATCAATTGTCTCAGCCCGGGGGGCATCCCCCGCATCAACCGGCTGAACAAGGTAAAGTTAGAAGTAGATGTCATCGATTTTATCGAACAGAAGGTCGCCGAGATGAAAGGAGAGGCCTGATTTTTGTGAGCGTGATACTGAAGAAACCATTTAATCAAAGAAAGGAAAAACGATGCGCCCTATGAATCAAAAACAAGAAAGAGGTTCCTGCCGTTGGGCCCTTATGCTTGCGTGTGCCCTCATGGTGTTTTCCGGCATTCTCTTTGCCGGTTCAGTGGCCTTTGCAGGAGACATGCTCAAGATGGGGCTTCTGGAAGAGCCCAAGACCCTCAATGTGTGGCGGGCCAGCGACGCATGGTCCCATAAGGTTCTGGGGCTTCTGTATCAACCCCTGTATGTGCGGGATCCCAAGACCCTGAACTTGATTCCCTGGTTAGCGGCCGAGCCGCCCCTTTTTGATGAAAAGGCCCTTTCCTACACGGTCAAGCTTCGGCCCGCAAAATGGTCTGACGGCACCGAACTGACCTCAGCGGATGTGGCGTTCACGGGGAACTTCATCAACGAGTTCAAGGTCCCGCAATATTATTCGAAGTGGGATTTCATCAGCAAGATCGAGGCTCCGGACAAGCATACGGTGAAGTTTTATCTCAAGGAACCGCAGGCTACCTTTCTCACCCGAACGCTGACCACTCCGATTGTCCAAAAAAAAGAGTGGACCGATCGGATCGAGGCAGCGAAAAAGACCGAAAAGCCGCTGGGGACGCTTCTAAATGAGAAGATTGACAGCCCGGTCAGCAGCGGACCGTTCATCCTGAAGGAGTGGCGGGAGGGGTCTTATTTATTCCTTCAGAAGAACCCCCATTTTTTCGGGACCGGCCAGACAATCCAGGGCCGGCTGTTAGGACCCTATATCGACGGGGTGATTTTCAAGGTCTTCGGGACCTCTGACGCCGCTATCCTGGCCCTGAAGAAGGGAACTATCGATATGTTCTGGTGGGGCGTCCAGCCAGGGTATATGGAGGACCTGAGGGCGAATCCGGATATCGAGTTGTTTCAAAACGAAAAGAGCTCTCTTTATTATATGGGGTTCAATGTCAGAAAGCCGCCGTTCAACGATCCGAACCTGAGGAGGGCCATTGCCACCCTGGTGGATGAGGATTTCATCATCAAACGGATCCTTCAGGGATACGGGGTAAAGATGTATTCCATCGTCCCTCCCGGAAACGCCTTTTGGTACTGCCCGGATGTCCCCAAATACGGCGTGGGGCTCGACAGGGAGGCGCGCATCAAGAAGGCCTTCCAAATCCTTCGCGATGCGGGGTACACTTGGCAGATTGCCCCGGTCGAGGCCTCGGGAAAGGTGGTGAACGGCGATGGGATCATGCACGCCGATGGCAGGCTCATGGAGAAATTCACGATACTGACGCCCCCGGCAGATTATGATCCCCACCGGGCCATGTGTGGCATGATGATGCAGGAATGGCTCAGGGTGCTGGGCATCCCGGCCTATTCCAAGCCGATGGCCTTCGGGGCCCTTCTGCAGCAGGTCAAGGCGCGTCATGACTTTGATGCCTTTGTCATGGGGTATGGCAACCTGTCCCTGGATCCTGATTACCTGGGGAATTTCTTCATTTCGAGTAATGACAAACCCAATGGATGGAATATGAGCGGTTATAACAATCCCGAGTTTGACAAGCTCGCCGATGAATCCTCACGGGCCATGGACCCCGACAAGCGGCAGGCACTGATTTGGAAGATGCAGAAGATTGTCATGGGGGATGTCCCGTATCTCCCGCTCTACAACCCGAAACTGATCGAGGCCGTACATAAGGGGCGGTTTACCGGATGGGTCCAGATGCTGGGGGGCATCGGCAACCTCTGGACTTTTTGCGAGTTGAAACCGGCGAAATGACGCTAAGCCAAGCGCCAAGGGCATAGCGCATAGCGGCCGTTCTTGCATGCGCTCTGCTCCATGCGCTCTGCGCTTTGCGGCATGCGGGGGTATATGGAACTGCGAAAATATATCGGCCGAAGGCTGGTCCAGATCGTCATCATCTTTTTTATAATCCTGACGGTGCTCTTCCTGTTGTTTCGCCTGGCGCCGGGCGACCCGGTGTCGCGGATGGTAGATCCGGATATGACGCCCGAGGATTCCCAACGCCTCATGGTCCAGTTAGGACTGGATAAGCCATTGGGAATCCAGTACCTCATCTATGTCAAGAATTTTTTTACAGGTCATTTCGGGTTTTCGTTCCATTACGGAGAACCGGTGGTCAACATTATATGGGACCGGCTCCCCAACACTATCCTGTTGTTTACCACGTCCATTATCCTATCGGCACTGGTGGGCGTATTCCTGGGCAAGATCGCCTCGTGGCACAAAGGGGAAAAAACCGATTCCTTTCTGACCATCGGGGCCCTGGTGACCCACACCCTCTTTCTCCCGTGGCTTGCCCTGATCATGATCTGGCTGTTTTCCTACAAGTGCGGATGGTTTCCCATCACCGGCATGATCTCGGAAGACGTATGGCTCGATCCCGACTCGGGGTTCATAGCGAAGTCTCTGGATGTCATGTATCACATGGTCCTTCCATTATCCACCCTCTTCCTGATCCACTTCGGGGCCTACCTCCTGATCATGCGGAGCAGCATGCTGGAGACCCTGAAAGAGGATTACATCCTGACGGCAAGGGCCAAGGGGCTTGAAGAAAAGGTAATCCGGGATCGGCATGCAGCCCCTAACGCTGCCCTGCCGGTGGTCACCAGCGTGGGTCTGAGCCTGGCCTTCTCCATCAATGGGGGGGCCCTGACCGAGACGGTCTTCACCTGGCCCGGCATCGGGAGGGAGCTGGTGTCTGCGGTCAGCCAGAACGATTACCCCCTGGCCCAGGCCTCCTTTTTGCTGATTGCCGCAGTGGTCCTGGTCTCCAACTTAGTGGTGGACGTCCTCTATGCATATCTGGATCCGCGGATTCGGTATTAAGGGAAAGTGACTAAAGTGAGTCCCGCAAGGCGGGATGAATAAAGTGTTTGAGGTGAGTTATGATGCCTGACGGTGAGATCGGCCACGGTGAAGCGTAATTTGAGCAATCCCATGACTGCCAGAGAAAGATTTCCCCTGCTGAACAGCTTTTTAGATGGCTGGTCTATCTTCAAGCAGAGCCTCCTGGGAAAGATCGGCCTTGTCCTCCTGATCATGTTTGCCCTGATGGCCGTGTGCAGTTATATCCCACCATGGATAGACCCCATGTACAACCCCATGACCGGCGTCGATCCGGACATCACCTGTTGCACGCCTCCCAGCATGAGACACTGGCTGGGGACGGACTTCATGGGCCGGGATATCCTGAGCCAGCTCCTGGCAGGGGCCAGGATCGCCTTCATGGTCGGCGTTACAGCCGCAGTCATGAGCGTTGTCTTAGGGGCGGCCATCGGTATGACGGCCGGATACATGGGCCGACTCATGGATACCCTCCTCATGAGATTGGCCGACATGATCATGGTCATGCCGACCCTCCTCTTCATCCTGATCCTCGCTTCGGTATTCGGTCAGCTCAATATCTGGACCATTGTCCTGATTATCGCCCTCTTTCGGTGGCCCGGGGTCTCCCGAATCATCCGGGGGCAAACCCTCTCGCTCAAGCAGCGGCCCTTTATCGAGGCCGCCAAGGTGGCGGGGGCCTCCCATTTCCGGATTATATTTCAGCACATTATGCCGAATGTCCTTCCGCTCGCATTTCTGTTTATGACCTTCCGGGTCACGTCCGCCATTATTACAGAGGCGTCCCTTGCCTTCCTGGGATTCGGGGATCCCGGAACCGTAAGCTGGGGCATGATGCTCCAGTGGGTATGGAAGACCGGTCATATGTTCAAGGCGCCCTATTGGCTTCTTCCTCCGGGCATATGCATCTCGTTGATCACCCTTTCCTTTTACATGTTGGGAAGGGCCATGGATGAGGTGCTCGACCCGAGGCTGAGGAAGGAGGACCAGACAGATTAGATGGCCCTATTAGAGGTAGACAACATCAGCATCGGTTACAATACACGGAAAGGCTACCTGAAGGCCGTGGAAGGGGTCTCTTTTGCCTTGGAGCAGGGCCAGTCCCTGGGCCTTGTGGGGGAATCGGGCTGCGGCAAGACCACCATCGGCATGGCCCTCATGGGGCTGCTTCCGCCGAACGGCTCAGTCAGAAAGGGTCGCATTCTGCTTGAAGGAAGAAATACCTTGGCCATGTCTGACGAGGAAAAACGCCACATCCGGTGGCGAGAGATGGCCATGATCTTTCAGGCCGCCATGAACGCCCTGAACCCGGTTCAACGGGTGGGCGATCAGATCGCAGAGGCCATACTGGTCCACAACCCATCCCTCGAAAAGGAGGCGGCCCTATCCCAGGTGGAGGGGCTGTTCGATCTGGTAGGGATCCCACGGGAACGCCTGAGGGATTACCCTCACCAGTACAGCGGCGGGATGAAACAGCGGGCGGTCATCGCCATGGCATTGGCATGCCACCCCAAGGTGATCATCGCCGACGAGCCCACGACCGCCCTGGATGTCATCGTTCAGGACCAGATCCTGGAAGAGGTGAGGGCCTTGCAGCGGGAATTCAATATCGGCATCATATTCATCTCCCACGATATCTCTATCGTAGCCGATATGTGTCACGAGATCGGCGTCATGTATGCAGGTCAGTTGCTGGAATTCGGACCTTGGCAGGCCGTGTTTGAATCTCCGGCCCATCCCTACACAAAGGCCCTTCTCTCGTCGTTTCCAACGCTGACGGGCAAGAAGAGCGACCTGATGCCGATTCCGGGGGAAACGCCCAACCTGATCAGTCCGCCGACCGGGTGCCGCTTCTGTGATCGCTGCCCGCAGGCCCAGACGTTCTGCAAAACGACCCCCCCCCAATGGGTGGACATGGGATCGGGGCACAAGGCCCTCTGTTGCAGATCCTGAAGGGATTGAGGTTGAATTCAGGAATTCAGGAATTGAGGAATTTATGGAGCTGGTAATTGTCAATTATTATAACCGGTCAGTTTAAAGGATAGTAACTTCTCAATAAGTTCGGGTATGAACAATATCCATATTCTTAATATGGTGTAATCGAGATTAATTTGAATTATTGGAGTTTAGGCGTAAGCCTTTTATGAAATCCTTACGGATGAATTCCACCCGAACTTATTGAGAAGTTATAAAGGATAACTTTGGGAATCCCATAGGTTCCGACTTTTTTGCGAGATCATGAAACTTGAAAATGGCTAACGAAAACAGACCGATCCTCCAGATGAGGAACGTCAACAAGATCTATAAGAGCAAGGGAAACCTTTTCCGGGCCTCGGGCAGGGATGTCATTGCGCTCAACCGCATTTCCCTCGACATCTTTAAGGGAGAGATATTCGGGTTGGTGGGAGAAAGCGGCAGCGGAAAGACAACTGCGGGCCGTTTGATTGTCTGTCTGGAAGAGACGACGTCCGGACGCATATTCCTGGACAACCATGAAGTGACGGCATTAAAGGGTCGGGCGCTCAAGACCTTCCGCCGAAAGGTCCAGATGATCTTTCAAGATCCGTATCAGTCTCTGAATCCCCAGCGCTCTGTCTACGACACGGTGTCCGAGCCATTGAAAATCCACCGGATGGGGAAGGCTTCCGATAGAAAGGACAGGGTCGCAGAGGCCTTGAAAGCGGTCGGTCTCTCGCCCCCCGATGATTTTCTCTACAGATATCCCCATCGACTCAGCGGGGGTCAGCGGCAGAGGGTGGCTATTGCCAGGGCCATGGTCCTGAATCCCGAATTTGTCATTGCAGACGAACCGACCTCTATGCTGGATGCTTCAATCTCAGCCCAGATATTCAATATCCTGTTAACCATGAGGAACAAACTCGGGGTTACCCAGATGTTCATCACTCACAGTCTGGCCGCAGCCCGATACCTCTGTGATCGGATTGCCGTTATCTACCGTGGGCATCTGATGGAGCTGGGCCCGGCAGAAGAGGTCATTCAGCATCCAAAGCACCCCTACACACAGGCCCTGATCGATGCCGTTCCCAAGTTCGGGCACAGCAAAGACGCCAGGCGGTATGGGACCCTTCGCGGCAAGGATCATGAGGACAGGGAGGACAAGGGGTGCATCTTTTATCCGAGGTGCGCGGTCGCCGATGACGATCAATGCCCCCGAAAAGAGCCCGGTTTGAACGAGATTGGGGCCGGCCACTGGGTCGGCTGTTTTCGCCAGGGAAGCGATGAGAGCAGTCTGACCCCCTTTTCATACGGCCTAGCCGAAGGCCGCTGACCCGGCCGTGAGAATCCGGTGGCCAGGGTAGACCGAATGTTCTTGCAGGAACTGGAACACGTCAGAGAGTTGCTCTGTGCCCCTGTCGGCAGCCTTGTCGGGGTGGGCATGACGGCCTTTTCAAGAATTGTCCCTGCCTATTTTCTCGATTCCTATCATGTGGCGGCCTTCAGCAGGACCGCCGATCTCCCCCTCCTGAGGAAGATCGTGGACATCTTCTCCCTGGAAGAAGAGGGGGGGGCACTTCCGGAAAGCGGCCGCAATTCCGCCTGTCTCCTTAACCATGAGCTGACAAGGGACTATCTGAACAGCTTGCCTGATCCAAAGTACCTGTTCTTGTATCAGAGCTATCCGGATCTGGAGGACCTGGCAAGGGAGAAGGGGTGGCGTCTCTTAGCCAACCCGGCGGCCCTCCGCCTCAGGCTCAGGGGAAGGGCCTTTTTTCAGCAGATGGGAGCGGACCTGGGCCTCTGCCAGGTCCCCGGCACGATCCGCTCCATTGAGGTCATCCATGAGAGGGGCTACGCCGCGTGGGCCGGGGACCTGGGACCGGAGATCGTGATCCAGCTCCCGGACATCGCACAGGGCGGCGGAAGGGGGACCTTCTTTATCCGCTCGGCCCAAGCCTATGACCAGCTTAGGGAGCGGTTGAAAGGGTATGTCTGGCGGGACGTCCCGCTCACATCAGTCCTGATCCGCAGGTTCATTAAAGGGACCCCGGCCAGCGTGGCCATCTGCACGACACGACACGGCATCCTGATATCAGGGCTCCAGAAACAGCTCATAGACCTCCCCTACTGCACAAGTCCCGCAGAGAACGGCATATTCTGCGGCCACGTATGGGATGGAAACCCCTGGACCCCGGCGGTTCGGGAGGCGGCCCTGAAACAGGCCGAAAAAATCGGGGAATATGTGGCCGCCTTGGGGTACCGTGGGATCCTCGGGATTGACTTCGTGATCGATGAAGAGGCCGAAGCGGTCTATCCACTCGAGATTAACCCGCGCCTTACCGGGGCGTTTCCCATGCTCTCGCTCCTCCATATCCAGAATGGGATCATTCCCTTAGACATATTTCATATGCTCGAGTTCCTGGATCTCCCCTACCGGATCGACGTGGCAGAACTGAACAGTCGATATCAAAAGCCTTTGAAAGGGAGCCATCTCCTCCTCTTCTTTCCACCCGAAGGACAAGATGTCCGGGGATTCCGGGTCCGGGCCGGCCTCTACGAGGTCGGGCCGGAGGATCACACCATCCGCTTTGTCAGGGATGGAATGGGGTACGCAGATATCCGGAACGAGAACCAGTTTGTCGTGGTGGACGGGCCGCCCGTCTCAGGAGCCGGGAAGGGGGCCTCTGCGGATTCATTTTCGAGGCTGTGCCATCTCCTTTTTTCCTACCCTGTTTCAGATGCCGGGGGCGCGCTGTCCCCCCATGCCCGTCTCGTGCTCGATTGGGTCTATGGAATGGATGATGAGGCGTCCTAACCCATCTTTCGCAACTGGAAGGCATGCGGAGCTATTTTTGCCAAGAATTCGGGGATGAGGCATTGAAATCATCTACCGCCTCCCGAATAGCGTTCAGATGATCACGAAGGGATATGTTTGAGGGTTTCTAAGGCATCCAGTCGCTCATTCAACCGAGTTGCCAGACGATACTCGCCAGCCCATTCGACATATTCCAGATCCTTTTGCGAACCCATTCGGTTGCCTCCCGCCATCCTCGAAACCGGGGTT
>CAYPDL010000127.1:0-11386 GCA_964409475.1 uncultured Desulfobacteraceae bacterium
CCCGGCCTCCTGCATCATGTCATGATCAGAGGAATCGAACGTCGGAAAATCTTCACGAATGATGTGGACCGTGAAGATTTCATCGAACGGCTTTCTGATCTGCCACCCGAGACCGGGACCCAATAGTAAGGGGTCTGCCGGTGATTTTTGTTTCTAATCTCCGGAAACAACAAAGGTCAACGGCAGACCCCTGAAGATCACTGAAGATTTGGCAATTTCTGCCCCCAAAATTGGCAGCTCAACAGCCGACGTTGTGGTATAGTCGGTCATAATATGAAAAACGACAAAGTAACTTTTCGTATATTACTCAGGAGTCCAAAATATCCTGTAATTGTAATTGCAGAAGATGATATTTACTCGGCGTTCGGAATAAAGGAATTGGGAGCAATATGCTATATTTCAGAGCCAACCGATGATGATAGTTATATAAGAATAATTGACAATAGTGGCGAAGAATTTTTGTATATGCCTGAACAGGTGGCCTTAGTTCCAGGAATCGCGAGAAAAAAATGGACAAAAAATGAGATCATCGAATTGTTTAACCATAGCGAGACAGCTAAGGAGAAAAACTTTCATTATCCTCCAAAATCTCTATCAAATAAACGATTATCCGCAATTGTCACTGATATATGTAAGTTACTCGGCCACAACAATGACCTCCAGCGGACGTCTAACGGCGCGTGCTGAGGCCAAGCGTTAGGCTTTTGAGGCGATGAATATCAATGTCAATCACTGTCGAAAGGTAGTGCACCAACATGGCCAGGAAATCCTTTCCTCTATCCAAGGTCTATGGCTTACTCGAGCCGGGGCCGGTCGTCATGGTAACGACCGCAAGCAGTGGGCGCTCAAATATCATGACCATGTCGTGGCACACTATGATCGAGTTTGAGCCTCCGATGGTTGGTTGCGTCATCAGCAATCGCAACTATTCTTTTGACCTGTTAAAGGCAACCAACGAATGTGTCATTAATATTCCTACCGTGGAGATAGCTGAAAAGGTCGTGGGTTGCGGCAATACGTCGGGGGCGAATATAGACAAGTTCGAGAGGTTTTGCCTCACTCCGAAGCCTGCTTCGCTAATCGGTGCACCTCTCATTGAGGAGTGCTTTGCAAATCTTGAGTGCCGGGTGGCCGACACGAGTATGGTTCCCGAGTATTGTTTGTTTATCGTTGAAGTCATCAAGGCATGGGTCGACCCCGCAGTGAAAAGCCCGCGGACGATTCATCATCTTGGAAACGGAAACTTCATGATTGCCGGTGAAAAGATCAAGCTGAAGTCAAAGATGAAATAGGTTTGGTATGGGATTGGATGTTTTTGACAGAGTGTCTGTGCCATGTCCAGAACCGCCCGATTAGATACCCCCGGCCTCCTGCATCATGTTATGATCAGAGGAATCGAACGTCGGAACATCTTCACGGATAATGTGGACCGTGAAGATTTCGTTAAACGGCTTTCTGATCTGCTGCCCGAGACAGGGACTCAATGCCATGCATGGTCATTCTTAAGGCAAAGGGACAGGATGGGAGCCAGAGACCTGCTCTATTATTGGTGTGCCGTTGAGGTTGAAATGCCCGTGGCGGATCTTGCAAGAAGGCTCAACCTGACGTTTGCTGCGGTGAGCTACGCCGTAAAAAGGGGGGAGAAGGCGGCAAAAGAAAGGGGCTGGCGTCTGGATGAGTAACTTAGTTGATTATTTAAGGAGGTGCCCAGGACCCCTATGCTTCCTCTTTCTTTTTTCTTGCCTTCTAACCTCCGCATCGCATGCAGAGCCTGAAGTCAAAACGACGTATAATTTCTATGAGGTTTTTGGCGCAAGTTCTTTTGATCTTAACAGACAATTGATAAAGAAGAGCCCCGTCAGGCACAACGGCAAGGTGCTGCAAGGAGATACGCAATGGAAGATCGACTATTATTATGAGTGCAAAGATAAGGATGGTTACTGGTATGTTGATCGTGTGGTTACGACCGTTGATATTCAATTTACCTTGCCGAAATGGGGGGACTATAGGAGGGCACATCGGGATGAGCAAAAGAAGTGGGATGATTATTACAGGGCCCTTTTAGAACATGAATACGGACATAAAGATATCGCCATCAATGCAGCAAGAGCCATTGAGGATAGATTGTTGAATATGGAAAGGCTGAACGACCGGGCCCATCACGAGTGCAGGGCAAGGAAAATTGCAGAAAGCATATTAAGAGAATGTAAAGAGCTGCAAAAGCAATATGATGTGGAAACGGATCATGGGAGAAACAGGGGCGTGCTGCTTCGACAGTGAGAACTGAGACGCTGCTCGCGCTATAAAGTGAGGCGGGGCGTCAGCGAAGAGGTGAAAACGGTACACGCCTTACAGGCATGGAGACCTAAGGATGGCCCCAAAACTATGGGGGAACAGTGGCCAGGTTTTTGAAAGGAGGTTTGTGAATGATGGAAACCGTGAAGTATCTTTCACAGCAGTGGCGGGACGAAGCGGAAAAGCGCCTCAAAAGCGAACTGCCGCCGGAACGGATGAACTACGTCACTTCATCCATGAGCAATATCTACAGGAACTGCCCGGACGGGAAAGAGAGATTCCTCTTTTTTAGATTTGAGGATGGCAGGTTTGCCGAACTGAGCGTGGGAGATGGGGTTCCGCCCAAGGCCGAATTCGCCATTGCCGGAGATTATGATGTCTTTGCGCGGATTACCCGGGGCGAACTCGGGGCGCAAAAGGCCTTGATGACCATGAAACTGAAACTCAAGGGAAACATGGTTAAGGCGCTCAAGCTGGCATCGTTGGCGGACCGCCTGAACAAGGTGCTGGCAACGATTCCCGCTGAATATTGAAAAGGAGGCCCCCATGACCCAGTCACCGCAACAAAACGACCCGTATTTCATTGATTTTGCGCAACGCATCAGAAATATCCAGGCGGAAATGGCCAGGGAAAAGGTCGATGTCTACTTAGGGTCCCGCCTTCGCACCCTTTCCTGGACCACGGACGCCTTTTTCCCGTGGCGCAGCTTTATTGTTATCCCGCCCGAAGGCCTCCCCACGGCATTCACCTTTGTGATTGATGCTGCCCGGGCTGCGGATGACTCGTGGCTGGATGAAGATCACGTCTATGGCTTCGCCCCCATGGGCGGTCAGGATCAGATTGAGCAGATCTCTGACTTCATTAAGGATATCCTGCCTAAAGCCAGGGGGAGAATCGGCGTGGAAAGCGGCATGTCCAATTATCTGCCGGAGGGGTGGCTGACCCATTATGAATACCAGCAGTATGAGGCCGCACTGGACGGATGTGAACTGATCAATGCCCATACCCTTATTGACCGGCTGGCCCTCATTAAGGATGAAGGGACCATCAACCGGTTCAGGGAGGCATCAAGGATCGTGGATATCGGTCACCAGGCCGTATATTACAGCATCCAGAACGGCGGCTACCAGGGAATGACCGAAACCGAAATCGCGGGCATTGCGGCCCTTGCCATGCGCAAGGCCGGGAGCGAATGGGAATGGTCCTTCACCGGCGGCAATGAGATCGCCAGCGGTTACCGCACCGGTCTGGCCGGCGGCGCGTGCACCCCGGCATCGAGGCGCCACATCCGGGCCGGCGAGCCCCTGATGGTGGATATCCACGCCATGTTCAAACTGGCCCTGGGGGATCATGCCCACAACTACCTGATCAATCCGTGTACGGATCGCCAGCAATGGCATGCCGGGAACTTTGTGGATATGGTCAAGAAGACCCTGGAGGCCTATCGGGCCGGCATGACGCCCTCCCTGCTGGCGGAACAGATGATGGGATTTGCCGAAGAACGGGGGTTCGCCGATTACATGGTTCCGGGTTTTGAGCACGGCATCGGGATGGTGGGCGATGAATGGCGCATCGGATTGAATGACGGCCCTTTCCCCTACTGGACCAACCCGGACCATGTCTACCAGGAAAACGAGCTGCTGATCTGCGCCATGCAGTATGCCTGTCCCGAAGACGCGATCGGGTTCCGATATGAAAACCCGATTTTGATTCACTTGGGTCACTGCGAACCTTTGTCCCAATATCCGCTGGGTGTCGAAGAAATCTAAAACCCGTGAGACGGCGGGACGCTCGTAGTGGGGTCGCTTAGATGAGATACATGTTCTCGGCCTCCCGCAGAAGACCGTCCCTGAATTTGGGGTGTGCAAGGCTGATCACCGCCAGTGCCCTCTGGCTGACGGATTTACCCTTAAGATTGACGATCCCGTATTCGGTGGCCAGATAATGCGTATCCATGCGCGGAACCGTTACCACGGCCCCGGCTTCGAGACGCGCGACAATGCGGGAAATCTCACCACCGCGGGCCGTCGAGTAGAATGCTATGATGGATTTGCCTCCCTTTGAATTGAAGGCGCCGCGCACAAAGTCCAGCTGGCCCCCCGTGCCGGAATACTGCTTCCCGCCGATGCTCTCCGAATTGCACTGTCCGAGAAGGTCCACCTCGATCGTCGCGTTAACGGAGATGAAATTGTCCTGCCTCGCGATGTTCAGCGGGTCGTTGATGTAAGATACGGGATAACTCTCGCAGCTCGGATTGTCATGAACAAAATCATAGAGCTCGCGATCCCCCAGGACGTTGGTGAACAGGTGCTTCCTGGGATGAAAGCTTTTCCTGCGGCCCGTCGCAACTCCTTTCTTGATCAGCTCGGCGATGCCCGGGCATAGAAGTTCACTGTGAATTCCTAGATCTTTCCGATCGCTCAGATACTCGCACACCGCATTCGGAATCCCCCCGAAGCCCACCTGGATCGTAGCCCCGTCCGGCACTTCGTCCGCTACGATCTTTGCAATGACAGCCGCCTCCGGCTTCGGCTTAGTCGGGTTGACCTCCAAAAGAGGCACCTCATTTTCAACCAGCGCGTCCACCTCCGAGATATGAAGCAGTGAGTCTCCGAAAACACGCGGCATCCGCGGATTCACCTCGACGATGAGCTTTCTGCAACAACGGGCTGCAGTGGAGATGTAATCGTTTATGGTGCCAAACGTAAAGAAACCGTTCTTATCCATCGGCGAAACAGTGGTCAGCGCCACATCAACGTCCATCAATTCGCTGATGAACCGGGGTATCTGATGGAACAGATTGGGTACGAAATGGTTCAGACCCACTCGAACCATGTTGCGGTCAGCAGGCGAGACAAACCACGTCCAGGGGTTAACACAGTCACTCAGATCGACGGCCAGGTAGCTCTCCAAGGCATTCTTTCCTGGCAGGAGAGTGTAAATATTGACATCTCTGAGATCACCAGCCCGCAGTCGGGCAGCGATGGCCCCCAGCAGCTCAGGCGGCTCGCCGGAGGCCATTCCATGCACAATCGTGCTGGAATCCGCGATGTCGGCCACAGCCTGTTCAGCCGTGGTCTTTTTGCTTGCATATAGATCGCTGTACATGAGTCTGCTCCTTCAACATATCAATTACCCCGCAGCCTGCCGGGGTCGCATCCGGGGACAATCCTATATTGTTTCCGTCAAGAAGAAAAATGGGCCAGAAACAATGTAAAAATATCAATGGGTTATTGTCGGAAAGATTTTTTGGAAAGACTCCACCTGTGCCTGGAAGCCAGGTTTTTGCTGGCGAGATACTCACAGGAAGCGAATTTTGCATCTAATCGTTATCCCGCTGAAGCGGGATCACCAATAATCCCTTATCCAGGTTGCAAAATTTAGTGAGAGGCCCTGTATTGTCCCTCCCGAGGTTCTGAATGGCCTCAACGCTGTTAATCGGGCTCTCTCGCCAAAGCTATTAATTTTTATTCATTTTTCTTTTTAACAGGAACACTCCAGACTTTCAAGTAATATATAACGCTGGTTAAAAAGTAAGAAACTGTCTGGTCAGCTCGAAAGCATAGTATGCGGGAATCCGTCTGAAATAAAGCAGGTTCTGGCCTCCTCTGGCGACAGCGACCGATGATGCCACAACCTTGATTCCCCCGATCTGGCTCGATGCGGGAGTTACCAGGTGAGAGATCCACAGCAGGTGAGGAAAATCTCCCCGAATTTCACCTGTGTGTAATGGGGTCGGGCCACGGCATTTATGGTGGGATAGACCGGCATCGGGTGAAAGCACGGGGCGTTTTGGCATACTGGGCGGTCCAGGCGCTTGCTAAGTCGGTGACGGAGGTGGGCTCGAAGCTGGGATTGAGCCAATCCTCCCGGAGCGGAGCGATTCAGCGGGGGCGATGTATTGCAGAAGCAACCGGACTTGATCTGGAGATCGCCAATAACGCATAAATGCATCTCCGTCCCCTTTGGCAAGTCGGGTTGGAGGAAATCCTCTACCCAAATTTCCTCCGCTTCCCGCCCTCCTCGAATGGTCAAGCCGCCTGGCGCTGTCCCCCCTCAATGCGATAGCTGCCCTCGCCGGGTCCAGGTCTCCCTTTCACGCCCGCGAATTCCAGCCACAATTCAGCAAGGAGGGACGGCCGGATTTTTCTTGACCCCCAAGGCCGTTTGTCCCATACTCGCCCAAGAAAAAGCGATTTCACCTAAAAACAGCAGATTATTGTCGTAAACGATGGTATGTATTGTTTAGCCACCAAAAGACAAGGGGAGGGGACTGTTATGGGAAAACGCGTAAAAGGAGGAAGTCCTATGCACAGATGGATAAGTCTCCTTCTTGTACTGCCGGCCTTGTGGGGCTGCGAAACCCCAATGGCCTCAGGACCGGGACGAACGGAGGTATCGGTTTCCCAAGGGAGCACCCCCCGGGTCACGGAGTTAATGGGTCCCCAGTCCCAACAGGCACAGGGGGAAATCCGCCTGCTTGTGGTCCCTGTCCGTTTTCCGGACGTAGACCCACGACTTTCATTGCGTCAAATCGAGGCAAAGGCCGTGACCCGGCTTAATGATTATGTCAAGGCGCAATCTTATGGCCTTGCCTGGATCAAGGCCCATCTGGCGGGTTGGGTGTCCCTTCCCGATTCCATCGCACAATATCGAGTCAGCTCAAGCAATTTCAAGGTGGACCGAAATCGGGTGAGGAAGCTCATTGAGGACGTCATGACCGGTCTTGAGAGGGATGTGGATTTTTCCGCTTACCAGCACATGCTCATTGTTCCTGGGGTCTTTACCCAGTCGGATAAGGGATACGGCATGGTCTGCTACTGTGCCAATCCAGGGATGCTCACGGGCGTACGGAGGGACCCTGGCTATGTGACCCTCCGCTCAAAGGGCGGAAAAGAGTTTTCAGGGGGGGTCTTTGTGGGGACAGAGAATGCCCACATTGGCATGTTCGCCCATGACTTCTTCCATGCCCTGGGAGGGGTATACAGGAACCAGCGCCTCGTCCCCTGACTCTACAGTTTCGAGCGTCAGGCTGACGCATCGGCAAGGATGAAATGGCAAGACTGTACGACCTACATGGGGCCATGGGATGTCATGTCTTCGCATCTCATCAAGAGGGATGCGCCTCCCCCCGGCCTTTCTTCCTTTACCAAGATCCGTCTGGGTTGGATATCAGAGAACCAGGTTGTCCTCATCAAACCCGGTGAAGAGAAACGGGTTATCTTGGCGCCCCTGGCCAAGGGAGGGACCACCCTGGTGGTAAAGATCCCCCTCAAGGGAAATACGTATTTCCTCGTGGAGAATCGCCAACCCATTGGCTATGATCGCGTGATGCCCGACTCTGGTATCCTTGTTCTCAAGGTCAACCCTGATGCCATGGAAGGGGCAGGCACGGTCCGGATCATGGACGCAGACCCTGATTCGCCGCATTTCGCCCACGCAACTTTCAGGCCCGACAAGGCCGAGAGATCGCGGTTTGTGGACAAGGAAAACCAGATCGCGATTGTCCCCCTGGCCCTCCATGATAGGGACATGGAGATCCTGGTGACTACCCCGGAAAAAGCGCCCTGAAGTCCCTTGAGAAGGTCGGGTTAGCAATGATCGTCAACCAAGAACCCCTCTCTGAACCGCTGCATCTTCTCTTCCCTTTCCATGTTGGCCTGATAGGCCTGCTCCAGAGACACGTGGGCCAAGGGGGAGGCCCACGCAGAATTGCGTTTCTTTCTCTTTTTGGGTATGATACGGCAAACTCATGCCGAGACAATCAACCCCACATCTGTGGAGACTGTCCGCCGCTGGAGGATGCCGAGGGTTCGCGGTAAAGTACTACAGCTTAATCCTCGACGCCCTATATCTGTAGCATCCTCGACTTTTGCAACGTTGGGGTCAAGAGAGATTAAGATTTACTGTAAGGGAGGGGTTTCGTGGAAATCCTGTTCACCCCGCTTATGATTGGCGGTCTCACCACAAAAAACCGATTCGTGCGCTCGGCCACCTATGACGGGGGAGCGGAACCCGGCGGTTTCGTTTCGGAGTGGCAGATTGCCCTCTACACTGCCTTGGCCAGAGGGCAGGTCGGGCTGATTGTCAGCGGCATTTTCAATGTGGATTCCTGGGGAAAGGTTTCCCCGTCGCAAAACTCAATCCATCGAGATCATTACATCGAAGGCTTGTCACGGCTGACCCATGCGGTTCACGAACATGGTTCCAAATTCGCTGTTCAGCTCTTTCACGGCGGCAGGGAGGCCTTTCGCCGTCTGGAGGCCTCGGGCCGACGTGCCCTAGGTCCCTCGGATCTGGAGCCGGGTCAGGATCCTTATTTCGAAGGCGCCTGCAGGGCCATGACAGATGAAGAAATCGAAGGCGCCATCGAGGCCTTCGGAAAGGCTGCGGCGCGGACCAAAAGGGCCGGCGCTGACGCGGTGCAGGTGCATGGCGCCCACGCCTACCTGCTTCCCCAGTTTCTCTCACCCCAAAGTAACAAGAGAAAAGATAGATGGGGCGGTCCTCTTGAAAACCGTCTTCGGCTGCACAAAATGGTCTATAAGGCGGTGCGCAAGGCCGTGGGACAGGAATACCCGGTGATGATCAAGCTGGGGGTGGCGGACGGGTTTGCCGGCGGGCTTGAATTTGAGGAAGGTCTGCAAGCGGCGGTGCAACTGGCCGACTTGGGCTACGACGCCATTGAGGTAAGTCAGGGCCTCAGGGGCCGTGACTACACACAAGCCGAGTTCCGCCCGAAGATCGTCAAGCGGGAGAATGAGGCCTACTTCCGCGAATGGTGCCGTCAAGTCAAGGCAAAGGTCAACGTGCCGGTAATCATGGTAGGCGGACTGCGAAGTCGAGACCTGATGGAGGAGGTCTTAAGCAAGGGCCACGCCGACCTCCTGGCCCTATGCCGGCCGTTGATCCGGGAGCCGGACCTTATTGCCTCTTGGAGCGCCGGTAAGGAACGTCGGGCCACCTGCATCTCGTGTAACGGCTGTTTTGAGCTGATCCTGACTGGAGCCAGGTTAAAATGTGTCCTCCGTGAAAAGGACGGAGCAAGTCTGTAGCGCCCATAACCCTATCTCGCATATCTGTCTCCAAACCTGAGCGGAGGCTCTTTAATCGATATGGGTTAATTTCCCGCTGATGATACGGTTGGTGTCCGGGACGGGGAAGCGGTTCACCAGAAAAGGGGTCACCTCTGAAAGTTCCTTGCAATTGTCTAAGTTGTATTTCTTTATAAGCGATTTGCCAAAGATTCTCTTGCAGTGTAAAATGGATGGAAGGGTTATCTTCAGGGGGGTTTGAAATGGCTCAAATAACATTTTTTCCAGGCCGATACATTCAGGGCGAGGGCGCCATCAACGCCCTCGGGAAGGAGATATCGAAATTCGGCAAAAAGGGATTTATAATCTGCACATCACATGCCTTCAAAAACATCTTTCCGGGAATGAAAGGAGAAATGGAAAAATCGGTCGAAATAACAGCAGAGCGTTTTGGCGGCGAATGTTCAGATGATGAGATCAGCAGACTCACTCTGAAGGCACGAGATTCGAAAAGCGACACCGTTATCGGTATCGGCGGGGGAAATATTGGGGCCCAATGGTGGCGCTGATTTTTATGGAAAAACGCCGGATGAGTTGCCAATTTATTAAATATTTTATACTGCTTATGAGCGTGTTACTCGTTTCGGCGCCTATTTATTCTGAAGCGATAGTAATCGACCATACCTGCACGGATATTACCGAAATTCCCGATTGCTGGATCAACCAGGTGAAAAGCGCACTGAGAATCCACTATGCTCATACTTCTCACGGCGAACAAATAACAGAGGGGCTTGAGCGACTGTCCAATGCCAATTCAAAGTACGGCTTTTACCCTGACAATTGCACCGTCCCCGCAGCAACCTCCCATTTGAGCCTGATGGATGGGCAATATTGTTATGATTATTGTGAACCCTATGTTACGCCGGAACTTTACTGGGAAGGTGATTCCGCAATGGATATCACGAGGTCGGTACTGACAACCTTTGATGTCAATATATCTCTGTGGGCCTGGTGCAGACAATTGGATTACTATTCCCAGGCCGAAGCCCAGGTTTACCTGAACAACATGGCCCAGTTGGAAAGCGAATTTCCCAGTGTAACGTTCATCTATATGACCGGCAATGCCCAGAGTGAGGAGGATCAAAATAGGCATGACAGGAACGAACAAATTAGAGCATACTGCCGTCAAAACAACAAGGTATTATTTGATTTTGCCGATCTTGATTGTTGGTATGACGGTGAGCAATATACAGTAAGCGGTATCCCTTCAGAGCATCCCCACTATTGGGGTGATGAAGCCGGTCACACAACCTATGAGAGCTGTGAGAATAAGGGGAGGGCCTTCTGGTGGTTGCTGGCGAGAATAGCAGGTTGGGACGGCGGGAATGTCATTCCCCCGGCCGCACCGACATTGACGTTAACAACTGCCGGCACCGGCCTTACTCTTTCGTGGAATTCTGTATCTGATGCAATTGGATACACCTTGTTTTACGCCCCGTGGCCCTATACCGGTCCCGATACAATAAGAAGCATTGACATGGGGACCCAAACAGGCATTTTTTTCAATCTGTGGGAAGGGGCTGCATTTTACGTTGCAGTTAAGGCGTACAACAGTGCTGGAAGTAGTGGTTACTCCAATATTGAGTACTTTATCATACAATAATGGCAAGCAGGCGCATCTTTTTTGGGGCCAAACGGACAAAATTGTCGGGCGATATTGTCACCAAGGCGGACGCCCATGCAAAAATGCGTTTCTTTCTCTTTTTGGGTATGATATGGAAACTCATGCCGAGACAATCAATGGGCGTCCCGGAAATCTTACGGAGTCGTAACCGGGCTTCGTTGCTATATTCTTGACTGCGGATGCATGGCCTGTCGCCGGAAGTTTCCAGATGGCTCCTTGGACAATGAGGTTGAATTTCATCATAACCCGGATCGTAGCCCATGTGAAGTTTGTATGGCCATGAATGTAAGCTGGGAAAACCGGATTATTGATGGAGGGTAACTCTTTAGCCTCTTGATAGAAGGCGGGGCAACATGACAGGGCCGTGGGGGT
>CAYPDL010000128.1:0-11083 GCA_964409475.1 uncultured Desulfobacteraceae bacterium
TTGCAGCCTTTTACAAAGAGATCCCCACGGACCTGATACCTCCCGGTCTGGAACGAGAAGGGGTGCGAAACTTGAGTAATTTATTGCATGATCCCGTGGCGCTGGATTTTTCGTCTCAAAGTATTCTTGTCTATTCCCAGTTCCCGGGCTGTGGCCATCTTTTTCCAATGATTCCTTTGGAGGGTCTGTTCGATGGTGCGCTTTTCAATCTCCTGAAGGGTGAAACCTGTGGGAAACAGCATGGAGTGGTTCTGTGGAATTAAATGCTCGGGGAGATGCTGCAAAAGAATCATGTCCCCCTGAGAAAGAACAAAGGCATGCTCGATGGCATTTTCCAGCTCTCGGATATTTCCCGGCCACTCGTAAAGTATCAGGGCGGCCATCGCTTCCTGGCTTATTCCCACAATCTTTTTGCCATTCAATTGGTTGAACCGCTCAATGAAGTTATCCACCAGGATCGGGATATCCTCTTTCCTTTGAGATAACTCGGGTAAATGTACCCTGATTACATTGATGCGGTAATAGAGGTCTTCACGGAACTGGCCTTGTTTTGTCAGCTCTGCCAGGTTTCGATGGGTCGCGGCAATCACCCGGGCGTTGGTCTCAACCGTCTTTGTGGACCCCAACGGTTCAAACACCTTTTCTTCCAGGACCCGCAGGAGACGAATCTGAACAGGCGGCGATATGTCCCCGATCTCATCCAATAGGATCGTGCCGTCCTGGGCCAAGGCGAATCTTCCCGGCTTGTCTTTCTTGGCATCGGTGAATGCGCCGGCCATATATCCAAACAACTCAGATTCACACAAGGTCTCCGGTAAGGCGCCGCAGTTGACGGCGATAAAAGGGCCATTCCTTTTAGCGCTGTTATTGTGTATGGCCCTGGCAATCAGCTCTTTTCCGGTGCCGCTGGCGCCTTCGATGAGGATGGTGCTGCTGCTTGCAGCGATCTGGGGAAGGACGGAAAAGATCCTCAGCATCTTCCCGTTCTTGCTGACAATATCTTCAAAGGAATGCTGCTTGAGGAGTTCCCTGCGAAGTCGATGGACTACGGTCAAGTCCCGAAAGGTTTCAACGCCGCCGATCACCTCGCCTGCTTCGTTCTTCAAGAGGTTGGTGCTCACGCTGATGGGGATCACCTTTTGATCGGCCCGGACAATGTGAACCGGCATATTCCGTACAGGCATCTGCGTATGGATGGTGTGGCTGAGGGTGCAGTCGGTCTTGCAGACATCGGCCCTGAAAACCTCAAAACAGGGCCTGCCGACCGCCTCTTCTTTTGAAATGCCGGTTATCTTCTCCGCTGCCTTGTTGAAAGAGGTGATCCGCCAGTCCAAATCCACCGTAAAGACGCCATCGGCGATACTGTCCAATATAGTTCGGTAATGCTTTTTGACCGATTCCACGGGCTGTCCTCAACGGAAGCATCTTAATGTACGCTTACATACCGATCCACACAAGGCTCCACGCCGGAGGCTTGGATAAGGTGCCAACCCCACAGGTCGCAATCATTTTGTGAAAAGGCGGCAGATGAATGCCATGACGCTTTGCAGAATGGAAAAAGGCTACCAGAAAGGGGGCTATCTCGTCAATGGGAAATCTCAATAAAGGTGCATTCTGTTCCCTTTCCTGCTGCCTTAAAAGTTCATTCTGTTTCCATTCCGGAACGGCCCACCCACCCGACAAAAAGGAAGGCGACATTTTTTGCCTTAAATATCAATGTATTATAGATAAATGGCGCATTCAGGTCTCTCTGGTATAAAACTTGCTCACCTATAAAAAAATGCCTCTTCCTTTTAAACCCCCCGCCACAAAATAACAGGAGTTGGAATCATGACATCGGTCAGATTTGTAATCGGTACACTATTCGCCTGCGCTGTTTCTCTCTTGCTGTTGTATGGGAACCAGGACACAGCTCAATCGGCTGAAAAGGAAAACTATTGCTTCACCTGCCACACCAACTCTCAACAGCTCATTAAGATCACAAGGGAAATCGCTGAGGCCGACAAGGGGAAAAAGGTGGCATCCTCTAAAAGCGAAGGGGAGGGGTGAGGCGGTGCTGTGGAGCCGTTGGCTCCGCACGAAAAGATATGGGTTGACAGCGCATTGGCCGAAGATGAAAACCATGGCGAGCTGGGGTGTCACGAGTGTCATGGCGGCAATCCGAATGATCCCAACTGGAAGACAGCCCATAAAGGGGTGGTCAAAGACCCGTCATACCCGGATGCGTCAAAGACCTGCGGCGCCTGTCATGACACGATTGACGAGAACTACAAGAAAAGCCTTCACGTGACCCTCTCTCCTTTTAAAAAGATGATTGATAAACGGGCCAGTTCAGACAAGGCGATTCATGGCAAGGTGAATGCCGCACGGGAAGGACATTGCACCTCCTGCCACAGCAGTTGCGGGCAGTGCCACATCAGTCGTCCCAATGCCGTAGAGGGCGGTCTGCTGGAAGGCCACCTCTTTCAGAAGCGACCGCCCATGCAGACGGTCTGTACGGCATGTCATGGGAGTCGCATTGAAAATGAGTATTTCGGAAAAAACAAGGGCATTCCTCCTGACGTCCACAAGGAGAAATACTTCAAGTGCAATAAATGCCATACTGCCGATGAAATGCACGGCGACGGAAAGGATCCCGCGAACCGGTATGGCGTAGCAAACGGCCCCAAATGTCTTCAGTGCCATAAGGAGATCTACGATCCTAAATCGGCCAACCCGAAAAACCACTGGATACACAAAGACCAGGTGAGCTGCCAGGTGTGCCACTCCATGCCCTACAAGAACTGCTTTAGCTGCCATGTGGGCAAAGACAAGCAGGGCGTTGGCTACTTCAAGACCAAGCCGTCAACCATTGACTTCAAGGTAGGTCTGAATCCCCTGCGCTCAGAGAAGCGGCCTGAGAAATTCGTCACGCTCCGGCATGTTCCGGTCGATCAGGGGACCTTTGACTTTTATGTTAAGAATGGATTGGCAAACTTTGACGCCCTCCCCAACTGGAAATTCTCGACGCCACACAATATCCGGCGGAAGACCCCTCAAAACGAAAGCTGCAACAAGTGCCATGGAAATTCGGAATTGTTTCTCACTGAAAAGGTGGTAGACCCGAAAGAAAAGAAGGCAAACAAGGATGTGATCGTCCCCGATGGGCTGCTCCCGAAGAAGAGGGCCGAGTAGCGGAAGGTGTTGCTGACGCACGCTTCCATATGATACCAACATTTTATATAACAAAGGAGGGGGTTTTATGAGAAAGGTAGCTTTTCTGGTATTCGCGGCAGTATTCACATGTGTCTTGGCCTTTGGCGCTGTCCCGTCCATGGCAAAGGACATGACCGCAGATGATTTCGTCGCTGAGGTGAAAAAGGACGTCTGCGAAGTATCCGTTTCTGAAGCGAAGGGGATGCTGGACAAAGGCGGCTGGATCTTTTTGGATTGCCGGGAGCCAAAGGAATATAAGATGGGCCACGTGCCTGGCGCCATGAATATCCCAAGAGGTATGATTGAATTCAGCGCGGACAAGAAAATCCCCGACAAAAACGCGAAGATCGTTGTTTACTGCAAGGTCGGAGGCCGTGGATGCCTGACGGCCTGTACCCTTTGCCGAATGGGGTACAAGACTGTTAGAAACCTCGGGGGCGGATGGGCGGCCTGGGAAAAGGCCGGATATCCTGTCGAGTAAGCTGTTAAAACCTCTTTTCTACACCCACCAAAAACAGGAAGGCGCGGCGACGTATAGCCGCGCCTTCCCCCACCCCAGGGGTGTCTGTTTCTCCATCATCTGAAACGCCTCCGACGTATGGTTTACTTGCCTGTCTCAAAACGCTCCAGATATCGGCCGTAGCCCTCTTTTTCCAGATCTTCCTTCGGGATAAATCGAAGAGACGCTGAATTGATGCAATACCTGTTTCCCGTTGGTTTGGGGCCGTCAGGAAACAGGTGCCCCAGGTGAGAATCGCCATGCCGGCTCCTGACCTCTGTTCGAACCATAAAGAGACTTCGGTCGTCTCTTTCGATGATGTTTTCCGATTCAAGGGGCCTGGTGAAACTAGGCCACCCGGTTCCCGAATCAAACTTGTCCAAAGAAATAAAAAGCGGCTTGCCGGAGACTATGTCCACATATATGCCGGGCCGTTTGTTGTCCCAATATGCATTTTGAAACGGCGGCTCGGTGCCCCCGTCCCGGGTCACGTGGTATTGCATCGGGGTCAACATCTCCTTCACGACAGCATCGTCGGGTTTCTTGTAGGGATCTTTGCCGCTGTATGGACCTTTCTCGGGCGCCTTTCCTGATGTGTCCCATACCCTCTTGATGAACCGGTCCCTCCCCGATCCCAGGCGATATTGTCGATAACGCATGGGATCTTTGCTGTGGTAACCCTGATGGTAATCTTCGGCCGGATAAAATGTGGTCAGCGGCAGGATCTCTGTGACGATCGGCCTGTCAAATCTCCCTGAACGGCCGAGGGCCTGTTTTGAGGCCGCTGCAAGTTCTTTCTGCCCCTCATTGTGATAGAAGATGGCGGTCCGGTACTGGGGTCCCCTGTCCACGAACTGGCCGCCCGCATCGGTGGGATCCACATGCCGCCAGAAGATATCCAGCAATTCCCCGTACAAAACCCTTTTCGGATCGTAATGCACCTGTACGGCCTCCACATGACCGGTGGCGCCGGCGCAAACCTCTCCATAGGTGGGGTTCTCCGTATGCCCTCCCGTATAACCGGAAACAACATCGACGACCCCTTCCACCTTCTCGAAATCCGATTCCATGCACCAGAAACACCCCCCTGCGAATGTGGCTCCTTCCAGTCTGCTTTCATGTTGGTCCATTGATACGTTTTCTCCCTCTTCTGCAATCGCCTGGCATGGACATCCCAGGATCAAAAAGAGCAACCCTGCCATCATTGTCAGTTTTTGCATCTTTCACATCCTGCAGAGAGATTGCTTCCCCTACAGGTCCCTTGCGTCACCTTGCCTGCGGGGATGCATATTCCCGCAACTGAGGCATGAATTTATGATTGGCCTTGGGAAACGGATAATCACCCAGTTTATGGAGCGAGACCCAGCGATGATCCACCGGCCCGTTCAGCCTGACCCTGCCTGAGACATGCGAGCAACAGAAGACATGCATCACGATCCGGAAATGGGTATATGCGTGCCTGACGCTGCAAAGGTGTGAATCCACCCTGATGGTCAGATTGACCTCCTCCTTCAGGTCTCTCATGCAGGCAGTCTCGGCCCTTTCGCCTTCTCGTATTTTTCCCCCTGGAAATTCCCAGAGCCCCCCCAGCAATCCTTCCGGCCTTCGGCGGGTGATGAGTACCTGCCCGTTCTTGAATACGACACCCACCGCAATCGGATACTGAGGGGTTGGATCCTTTTTCACCCTTTTTGGAAATTCCGTGACCCGACCGGCTTGATGGGCCAGACACAGGCTATGGACCGGACACGCGCTGCAAAGGGGTTGCTGCGGCCTGCAGACCATGGCCCCCAGTTCCATCATGGCCTGGTTGAAGGTCCCCGGCTCCTGGCGATCCAGGAACTGCGCGGCTGCCTGGCGGAAACCTTTACCGAATGCTGATTGGTTTACCGGGTCTTCCAGGAGGAGCAGGCGGGAAAGGACGCGCTTCACATTGCCATCCACCACCGGATATGATTTTCCAAAGGCTATGCTGAGTACGGCCGCGGCAATATAATCCCCCACCCCGGGCAGACTGCGAAAGTCTTCCCAGCCTTCTGGAATCATCCCCTTGTACTGCTGGATAACCTGCCCTGCGGACTTCAAGAGATTGCGGGCACGGCCATAATATCCCATGCCCTCCCACGACTTCAGGACCTCTTGCAGATCTGCCCCGGCCAGGTCCTGAATGCCTGGGAAGCGCTGCAAAAAATTGTGATAGAAAGGCAAGACCGTGTTGACCTGGGTCTGTTGCAGCATGACCTCGGAGACCCAGATCCGATAGGGATCTGTTGTGCTTCGCCACGGCAACTCTCTTTTGTTGGCGGCGTACCATTCAATCAATCTTTTACGGAAAGTCGCAATCTGCTTTTTTGTCATGCTAAATCAGACGCCCGAAAGCTGACCCGGCAGGGTCTCTGGATCAGTGGAGAGGGTGCAGGCACTATATGGAACATACATGAAAAGCGGGCCTTTCGTTCACCTGGAGAACTTCTATATGGGGCTCAATTTGTTCCACTCTCAGGGAATTTTGCCATGATAACCTGTTCCACAGATGATCAATGAAAACCTTTCAATATCGTCTGATCTTTTATTTCGGAAACATCCAGCTTCTCAGCGATCGCCTGGGTGATCTTTGTAAAACCTTTCGTATCCCCCAGCATGATGCAACCGACAATCCGTCCGTTATCCATGACAATTTTTTTGTAAACCCCTTCGCCCGTGGCCACTCGGGCCGCCAATTCATTGTCAGCATCGATATTGCCGGCAGATGCCAGATCCACCCCGGCCACCTTGAGGGTGTTGGACATGGTGGTTCCTTGATAAACCATAGCTCCTCCTGCCATGTTCGCTCCGGCGACCTTTCCCTGATCCGCAGCGGCCGGCCATATGCCGTAGGGGATCCCATTGAATTCAGCCACGTCGCCTGCCGCATAGATGCCGGGTTGGCTCGTCTCCATCCGTTCATTTACCTGGATGCCCCTGTCCCGGTCGAGACCCAGTGATTCAGCCAACTCCATGTTGGGACGCACGCCTGCGGAAATGATCACCATCTCTGCCGACAATTTTTCACCGCCTTCCAGGAGAACCCCGTCGGCCGGGTCCTCTCCAGTGATTTCCTCTGTCTTGGCCCCCAGCCTGAAAGAAAACCCCATCCTCTCCATGATCTTCTGGAGTCTATTTGCCCCTTCCACGTCCAGTTGCCTCGGCAGGAGTCGCGGAAAAAACTCTACGACCTTCACCCTTTTCCCCCCTTTTCGAAGCGCATTCCCTGCCTCGAGGCCCAGGAGACCGCCCCCGATCAGCACCACCTCCTCGATCTCCTTACCATAGGCCGAGATGTCGCGTGCGTCCTGAATGGAACGTAGGGCAAACACCCCCTTTTTGTCCGAACCCTTGATGGGTGGAATAAATGAATGGCTTCCTGTGGCGATTAGAAGCGAGTCATAGGAAATCCTCTCCCCATTTTTTAGGATGACGACTTTTTCCCGTGGTTCTGCGTCCACAACACGGGCGTTCAGCTTCAGACCAATCCCCTGATCCTGGTACCACAATTTTGCTTTAGCGACCAGATCCTGCTCGGACAGATCCCCTGAAAGATAGTCGCTCAGCCGAATCCTGTTGTAAAAGGGGAGGTCCTCATCCGTTACCATAGTGATAGACTCGATTTTATCCGCCTTTCGAATGGTTTCCGCCGCAGTTGTCCCGGCAACGCCATTTCCCACAATTAGATAATTGGTCATCGGTCTTACCCTCCTTTCCGGGTGATGTCTCCATTTTTATAATCAATATTTTTTGACATCCAACACATTTTCTTATAATATGGGCATTAACGACAACCTTAGCAAGGAGAAAATTATGAGCTTTCAATCAGTTGAAGACATCGTTCGCTTTGCCATCGACAAAGAGCAGGAGGCTGTCGCCTTCTATGAAGATGCCAGCAACCAGGAAAGTTATTCAGGGGCCAAAAAAGCCTTTGAGGATTTCGCCAAAGAGGAACAAAAACACAAAGCCTTGTTGGAGGGCTTTCTCACGGGTGAAACCAACTTGTCTGAGTACAAGTTTGAATGGATCACTGATATCAAGCGAAGCAACTATATCGAGGATATGGAATACGAAAAGGGCATGGCCTATCCTGACATTCTGAGACTGGCCATGAAACGGGAAGAAAAGGCCCTTCAACTGTATAGGGACCTATCCGAAAAGACAGATAATGCGGAACTCCTCAAGATACTCAAGGTGTTGCGCCAGGAAGAGGCCAAACACAAACTGGCCCTCGAAACCATCTACGATGATCACATGGCAGAGCTGGGAGATTAGGCAGCCTTGGTCCATGGGGGGAAGCGCACTATGTTTGGGTTCGCTCTGTTCTACATGCCGAAGCTGCATTTTTGAACATCGAACGTCCAACACCCAACATCGATTGCTGAATCAAAATCGTTGAACCTTTGAACTCTTGCTTAAACTTTAATCAGGGGTTTCAGGTCGCACGTGTAGCCAATATCCAGCATCGAGTATCCGGTATCCAGTTTCACCCAAGGAGTTCAGAAACGTGCCTGAAAATACAGAAAAAAATCTTGCCTATGCCTTTGCCGCTGAATCAAAGGCCGCGGTCCGAAACGACGCCTTTGCCAAGAAGGCCGAGTCAGACGGCTACCCCCAGATCGCACGCCTCTTTCGGGCGATAGCTGACGCGGAATCGGTCCACGCCCGCAGGTACCTGCGGCTGATGCGCGGCAAGATCGGCTCTACAGAGGAAAATATCGAGACGGCCTTCCAGAACGAGATCAAAGCCAACGTTGAGGAATATCCCAAGCTTATCAAAGACGCATCGGATGAGGGGAAGGAGAGCGTATCGAATGCCTTCTCCCAGTCCCGCGACGTGGAAAGCCGCCATGCCGAGCTTTACAAAAAGGCCATGACTGACATGCTGGCGGACCGACATACCGCCTATTATGTCTGCCAGATCTGCGGGTACGTCAGCGAGGACGAAGCCCCGGAGAACTGCCCTGTCTGCGGGGCGGTCAAAGCAAAATTCAAACCGGTGGATTAGCTTCCACCCATCGATCCGTCCTTCCTTCAACGGCACTCACCGTAAGAGACTTCAAGTCAACCCCACGCTATCTGCAGGAATCACAGAAGGATAGATCTAAACCACGGTCCATGTGCCGATGTTGGGGCGGCTATGACGGATTCATCGTCATTCGTTCCCCTGCCGTATAAGGCTGCCATCCCAAATTTGCGTTCTTGCCTCTCCGACTATCCCCTTTTCATTATCCTCAATGGTATGCAGACGTAAGGACCCTGTTGGGAGCCCCTCATGTTTGTCAAAGAACCAGGGAGCGGTGGCCTGGACAGTGCATTCGATATCCGGGCATCGCCTCTATGGATATGTTCACACGCTGATGAAGTGAAGGCATGTTATCACCATCATCACCGCCACGGCCGCGTAATCCGCCCGGCTCATGGACAGTTCTTTCATGTAGGTTCGAGGGCCCCTTCGGTATCCCCGCGCCTCCATGGCAATCACAAGCTCATCAGCCCTGCGAACAGCGCGTAACACAAGGGGCAGCAACAGGGATATGGCGGACCGGGTCCTCCGGACAAAGGGGCCGGACCCGAAACTGGCCCCCCTGGCCATCTGTGCGGCCTTGATTCTGTCAATCTCTTGAAGAAACGTGGGCACGAATCTCAGGGCGACCGATACCATCATGGCAATGTCGTGGGAGGGGACCCCCAGCCGCTTGAGAGGCCGGAGGAGTCTCTCGATGCCGCTGACCAGTTCTGTGGGCAATGTGGTCATGGTAAGGATGGATGCGCTCAATATGAGGAGGGCGAATTGCCATGTGGTGATCGCGCCCCTGTAAAGGCCTTCATAGGTCACGGTCACACGCCACGGGGGAAACGGGGGGATCGGGTTCCCGTCCGTAAAGAAAAGATGCACGAAGAAGAGGAGCGCAAAGAAGACCAGCACCGGCCTGAAGGCCTTGACCATAGGTTTGACGCCCAGCCGCGATAATGGGATCAGGGCAATTAAGAATGCGCTGATGAGGGCGCCGGTAAACCCCCCTCCCTTCAGGATCAATATGCTCAACACGATCGTCGAACCGATTTTAACCCTCGGATCCAATCGATGAATCATTGAACCGCCCGGAATGTACTGCCCTATGTGCATGGGAAATGCATCAAGTGCCTAAAGCTACAACGACCTAACCGGTTTGAGGCCTGATCAAGGCGGCGAGTTCTATGCAGGCTTCCTCTAAGGAAAAGATATCGGTACGCACACTCAACCCCTTCTGTCTCAGGCCCCACATCACTTCGGTGACCCTCGGGATGCCCACGCCAAGGCCTCTGAGCCATTCCACACGGGTAAAAACCTCCGCAGGTTTTTCCCGCAGGACAACCCTTCCCTCATGGAGCACAACTATCTCATCCGCCTGAGCGATTTCATCCATGTCGTGGGTCACATGAACGATCGTAATCCCTTGTTTATTCAGTGTGGTGATGACCTGTAGGACCCTTTTCCGTGCGGATGGATCCAGATAGGTCGTGGGTTCGTCGAAGATGATATGCATCGGCTCCATGGCCAGAACCCCCGCAATGGCCACCAGTTGCTTTTCACCGTTCGAAAGGGTGTGCGGCGGCCTCCGGCCATAGTTTTCCATCCCCACCATGGCAAGGGACTCCTCCACCCTTTTTTGTATTTCAAGGGGAGGGAGTCTCAGGTTGCCCGGGCCGAAGGAGACGTCTTCCTCCACGCTCATGCCGACGATCTGGTTGTCCGGATTCTGAAATACCATCCCCACCCTCTGACGAATCTTCTGGACGGCGACAGGGTCCCTGGTATTCATGCCATCGACCCATATTTCCCCTGCTGTCGGGGCCAGGAGGCCGTTAAGATGCCGAACAAATGTCGTCTTCCCACACCCGTTCGGTCCGATGACGCCGACGTGTTTTCCTTGTTCAATCTCTATTGAAATGCCGTTGAGAACCTGGTCATTCTTTGTCTCGTATCGGTAAAAGAGATCCTCCACCCTGATCATCGCAACATCCTCGCCTCCATTCGAGACGGAGCTTACGCGGATTTCTCAGAAATCGCAACCATTCAATCATGACGCCCCTATGAAAAGACAGAGGCGTCAAAGATATTTCAGGGCCATCTTCACTGGCAGTCGGGACAAGGTCCCCCAACTGCCTGGACACCCCGCAATACTGCTATAGGATTTATTATTGTCGATTTGTGATTGTTGATTGAATAACGGCTTGAAAACAAGATAATGCATACCCGGAACCCCAAATGCCATTTTTGAAGGCTATATCATCAAACCCGATCTATAGTTTTTCAGATAAATAATTTGTAACACTTTAGGCATATGAAAAAGGCCGGTGGGGGTCTCTTTCCCAAAGGAC
>CAYPDL010000129.1:0-5850 GCA_964409475.1 uncultured Desulfobacteraceae bacterium
CAACGAACTCAATAAACCCAACAAACTCAATGAACCCGACAAACAGGATGTGTTGCGTCTAACTATTTGACAACCTTCAGCATCTCCTTGAATTCCTTTGTGCCGGCCCTTTTCATTATCTGGAAGATGACGGTCTCAGCCGATGTAACGACGGCCCCCGCCTCTTTCATCAGGGAGAGGCCTATATTCCAGTTGTCCTCTGTCCTGGAATCAACTGCATGATGCGGGACATGGACCCTGTATCCCTTTTCCAGGAGGGAGACACAGGTCTGGAATACACAGATGTGGGTTTCGACGCCCACCAGGATGATGTTTTCTAAGGCGTTTGCCTTCAGCCGGGTGTTAAAGAGGTCGACAGTGCAGCAGTTAAAGTCAAGCTTTTCAATCGGGTCATATTCGGGTAAGGCTTCCTTTATGGGGATGATTGTCGGCCCCAGCCATTTGGAATACTGCTCTGTCAGAATAACCGGCAGACCGTATACCCGGGCAAGGTGAAGAAGCTTGAGAATCCTGTCTGTAACCCTTTCCGGATCGCGCATGACCTGCATGAGTTTTTCCTGGGCATCGACGACGATGAGTCCTGTCCCTTCTTTATTCAGTAGTGAAATGGACATAATGGCGCCGATCTTACGTCAAGAGCAAATCGGTTGTCAAGCGTCAGATGCCCCATGCGGCTCTCATCATGTTCTGTTTTGCCGGGGAATTTTGGAACTTCAGATAACGGGTTGTTTCTGTTATAGTATACATAAGGCTGAATCGTCGAGAGGTTGTGGAGTTGGAAATCTGTGATAATGACAATGGAAAAAGAAATTATACGGCTTCTGGAGGAGAGAGGTCCGTTAACCGGGGGTGAGATACTGAAAGCAACAGATGAGGATATGCTCCTCCTGTGGCGTAGCTGCATGCTTTCAAGAGCGCTTGCTGTCCGGACCGTAGGGCGAAGGTATTTGAGGCTGGATCGCAGAGTTGAAGACTTTGCACGTCTCTCACCCTCTATCCTTCGTGAATTTTTGACCTATTCAGTGATAGGGCTCGTATCGGATCACAGATCCCTGACACAAAGGGCCGATGAAATCAGCTCACACATTTCGCAGGTGACCCGGACAAAGTCGGAACTGGCCTATGAGATCATATCAGCGGCCATGGATCAGTTTGAGGGGATCGGCCTGGTGCGTGAGCAGGCCGCGGTCATGATCGCAGGGGATATCGTCTATAACATGGCGCACGATGTCCCCCGGCCTGAACGGAGCACGGGCAGACTGGTCAAGGGATCGGATATGGATATCGTTATCGTTGTGGATGACCAATTCCCAAAGCGCCTGATCCCCAGATTGGACGACGCTGTTTATAAGGAAAAGCAACGGATCCTGATGATACCCCACCTCAGAGAGGAGATAGACTATGTTGTAAAAGACATGGCACGTGTAAGGGAACAGATCCGGTTCGACACCTTCAGGCATATGGTCGCGTGCAAGATTCTTGAGGAAGGGGCGCTCCTTTACGGAAGCGAAGATCTGTTTTCGAGGATCAAGCAAATGCTGCGGGAGGAAGGGATTACACAAAAGCTGAATAACCTGGAGAACCGGGCGAAACGTTTCCGAGGGGCTGCCCTGAAACACCTTCTTAGAGAAGACCCGCAAAAAGTCAGGGAGGAATATCAGTACCTTTTTTATCCGACAGAGGAATCTGAAGAGTTCGAGTAAGATGGGCGCCGGGGGCGATATTCAGGAGGCGGTCAGTCCCATATCCCGATGCTGCAGCAGTATCTCCCCCTTTTGGGACTTCAGATGTTCGAAAATTTCTTCTGCAACGGTCACCGAGCGGTGCCGTCCGCCCGTGCAACCCACCGCGATCGTCAGATATGATTTACCCTCTTTTTCATAGAAGGGGATAAGATAGTCGAGAAGAGAAACGTATTTTTCAAGAAACTCCCGGGTTTCTCTCCATTTCATTACAAACCTGCGCACCCTGTCATCCTTTCCATCCAATTTTTTCAATTCGGGAATGAAATAGGGATTGGGAATAAACCGTACATCGATCATAAGGTCCGCTTCAAGGGGAACGCCATACTTGAAACCGAAGGAAAGAACGGCGACCCTCATCCTTTCACTCTTAACGCCCTGCTCCACCTGTTGAAGGATAACATCTTTCAACTGGTGAACCGTCAAACTGGATGTGTCGATAATCTTGTCTGCTATCTCCTTGAGCCCACTCAGCTGCCCCTTTTCGGACCTGATGCTGTCGAGAAGATTTTTTCCGCCTGAGACCGGATGTTGCCGCCTGGTTTCGCTGAAGCGTTTCAGAAGTACCTCTTCGGAACTCTCCAGAAAGAGCATTACGAAGTGATATCCCTCCTTGCGCAACGTAAAAAAGACTTCCCTGTAATTTTTGACAAACTCCTTTTGCCTGAGATCCATCCCAAAGGCAAGTTTCTGGACCTCTGAGACGCTGCCGGAACGTAGTTCCAGGAATTTGGGCAGGAGCAAGACCGGCAGGTTGTCAACACAGAAATAACCGGCGTCTTCAAGGGCATTTATTGCGGTGCTCCTCCCGGAACCGGACAGGCCTGTAATAATGATGATGTTCAAGTTTTTCATGGCCCGGCTGCGCAACTCCCTCATAAAGGTTCGTTTGCATGATAGTGCCAAGAATTTCATGAGAGGTCAAGGGAATAGGGTAGCAGATGATTACAAATCATGTCGACAGTGCAGAATCAGCCGGCGCAGAACCCATTTGACGAAAAAGTCAAATATTTGTATAAGATCTTCTACCCGGCCGTTCTTGACGGACGACGCGACAGCGGGTAGTTCTCAGAAAGGGAACCGGGCCGCGATGGGTCCAGGGACAAGAGGTCGGGTTTTAGGATGAACATGGACACCTTACAGCAGACCCTCAGGAGGTAGACTTGGAACTTACACCGAAGCATCGGCGAAAGATCATCCAGCTTATGGAGAAGGGGGTGGAGGTCCCAAACCCCCTCACCGTTGACATTGGAGATGACGTCAAGATCGCCCAGATCTCCGGCAACGGGGTGAAAATTTATCCCGGCTGTCGTATCTACGGCGATAAAACGGTCATTTCCTCGGGCGTTGAGATCGGCCGTGAAGGACCGGTCACGATTGAAGACTGCCAGATCGGGCCGGAGGTTGAACTCAAGGGGGGATATTTCAACAAAGCGGTTTTTTTAAGAAGGGCGAGCATGGGGTCGGGTGCGCACGTGCGCGAAGGGTGTATATTGGAAGAACAGGTAAACTGCGCCCATTGCGTCGGACTGAAACAGACAATCCTTTTTCCTTTTGTCACCTTGGGCAGTCTGATCAATTTCTGTGACTGCCTGATGGCCGGAGGAACAGGCCGTAAAGACCACAGTGAGGTGGGGAGTTCATATATCCATTTCAATTTCACGGCTGACGGAGATAAGACTACAGCCTCGCTTTTCGGGGACGTCCCGAGAGGCGTTATGCTCAACCAGCCGGCCATCTTCTTAGGAGGGCAGGGGGGAGCGGTCGGGCCTGTTCGGATCGGTTACGGCAATGTGGTCACAGCGGGCACGATCCTGCGTAAGGATGTCTTAGATAGCAATAGTCTGGTCATCGGAAAGTCCTACCGCGGCGGCATCATCCCTTTTGTCCCCGATCTTTACACAGGCCTTTCCCGGATAGTGGAAAACAATATCCTTTATCTGGCCAATTTAGCTGCTCTGGAGCAGTGGTATATACATGTCCGTCAAGAGATTTTCAGCGCATATGAACTGGGCGACCTGATCTGTGGCGGCGCACTCGACAAATTGACCCTGGCAAAAAAGGAACGGGTCCTAAGACTTAAGGCCGTATCGGACAAGATGCCGCGCTCCATGGAGACGGACGGCACCAACGAGAGAAGAAAAGCGGGTAAGCTTGAACTCTACCGAAACATAGATCAGATCTGCGAACTATTCGACTCAGACACGGCCGCCGCGGCCGGGACCGAACATCGGGAAGCCTTCTTAGGCGCGTTCCATGCTCAGATGAATGATCATGATCCCGACTATGTGAGTCTCATCAAGGGCTTCCCGGCAACCGTGTCTCAAAAGGGCACGTTTTGGCTGGACGCGATTATCCGCGAACTCTGCCGGAAAACAGCGGAGATGCTTCCTTCCCTGCGGCTCTTCAAGAAATAATCCCTTATCCCCTCGGCTGAGGAAGGCGTCTTATGGGAAAATTATTCGGAACCGATGGAATCAGGGGTGAGGCCAATCGCTATCCCATGGACGGTATGACCGCCTTTTCTGTGGGCCAGGCTGTTACCCATCTCATCAAAAAAGAGAAACAAAACGCCGGAATCGTCATCGGCAGGGATACCCGCATTTCCGGCAACATGCTGGAACATTCGCTTGCAGCGGGTATTGCGTCAATGGGCGGTGATCCCTATTTGGCGGGTGTGCTTCCAACGCCGGGGATCGCCTTTACCTGCAGATCCATGGGCGCGGAGGCCGGCATCATGATCTCCGCCTCCCATAACCCGTATGAGGACAACGGGATCAAGATCTTCTCGGGCCAGGGCTTCAAGTTGTCCGACCGTGAGGAGGAGATCATCGAAGATCTTATCCTGAACGGCCGACTGCCGCAGATGGTGCCGCCGGCCAGGGAGATAGGCCGGGCCGAAACCATTGATCATGCACTTGACAACTATATCGCTTTCCTCAAGGAATGTTTCCCCCACGACCTGTCCATGAAGGGGATTAAGATCGTCATCGACACGGCCAACGGCGCTGCCTATCGGGCCGCGCCGGCCCTTTTTGCGGCATTGGGCGCTGATGTTGACACGATCCATCACTCGCCTGACGGCAAAAATATCAACCATAACTGCGGTTCACAGTTTACTCAAGATCTGCAGGCACGTGTATTGCAAAGAGGGGCCGCCATCGGACTCGCCTTCGACGGCGATGGAGATCGTTTGATAGCAGTGGATGAAACGGGGAAAGCGATCACCGGAGACCCGATCATGCTGATCTGCGCCAAGGTCCTGAAAGACCTGGGCAGGCTGAAAAACGACCTGGTTGTGAGCACGGTAATGAGTAACCTGGGGTTTATCCTGGCCTGCAAGAAATACGGTTTGAAACACCATGCATCCAGGGTTGGAGACCGATACGTGCTGGAGGATATGAAGCGACTGGGGGCCGTGATCGGAGGCGAAGACTCCGGTCACATGATTTTTGTGGACCACCACACCACCGGCGACGGCATCCTTGCAGCCATACAACTGATCGCTGCTATGCTGAGGCTGGGCAAACCCCTTTCAAATCTGGCAGCGATGATGGACGTTTACCCGCAAGTGCTCATTAACGTGGAGGTTGAGAGAAAACCCGAGATTTCAACTCTGCCCGAACTCACTGAAGCCATCAGACAGACAGAGACTGAACTGGGCGATGAGGGCCGTGTCCTGGTCCGCTATTCGGGCACTCAGAATCTGTGTCGCGTGATGGTTGAGGGCCCCACCCGGCATGTGACAGAAAAGTACTGCCGGGAGATTGCCGACGCGGTGAGACGGGCCATAGGCTGACCCGATCGGGCAGAGCCGTTCAGAGACTATCCATCTGCCAGAAAATACGCGTTCATCTTTTTTTTGACGTCTTCTATGGTCTCCTCCAGCCAGAGTACGTCGGCCATGCTGAGCCTGCCCGTCTTGGTGGCGGATTTGGAGCCGTCCTTTTTGGTATAGGTCCGGGGACCGATCTGCAACTTGGGCTCGCCCTCGCCATACCGGCACATGGAGATCTGAAGCCCGGTTTCCTCATTCTCCCAGGTGTTCAACACCTGGTCTTTGCTTGCATCGTACGCCATTTATGTTTTCCTTGTGTGAAACTGGTTC
>CAYPDL010000129.1:5950-10777 GCA_964409475.1 uncultured Desulfobacteraceae bacterium
CCAGCCGAACTCGGCGGCCTCGCCCAACTCCTCCTCTATCCTGAGAAGCTGATTGTATTTGCATATCCGTTCGGTCCTGCACAGGGACCCGGTCTTTATCTGCCCGGTGTTTGCGGCAACGGCCAGATCAGCGATAAATGTGTCTTCTGTCTCGCCGGACCTGTGCGAGATCACCGCATTCCATCCAACGGTGTGGGCCATCTGGATGGCGTCCAATGTCTCTGTAAGGGTCCCGATCTGGTTCAGCTTGATGAGGACCGCATTGGCGGCCTTTTCTTTGATCCCCTTGGCAATCCGCTGGGTGTTGGTGACAAAGAGGTCGTCTCCCACAATCTGGATGCGGCCCCCCAATTTTGCGGTCATCTCGGTCCAGTGCTTCCAGTCGTTTTCAGCGAGGCCGTCTTCAATGGAATAAATGGGGAAGCGATTGACCCAGTCCTCATAGAACTGGATCATCTCCACGCCATTGTGCACGGATTGATCCGATTTCTTAAACACATAGTTTCCCTTTTCGTAGAATTCGGATGACGCCGGGTCCAGGGCGAGGACCACGTCCTTTCCGGCCGTGTAGCCTGCGGCCTTGATGCCGGCCAGGATCATCTCAATGGCCTCTTCGTCTGATTTCAGGTTGGGCGCAAATCCGCCCTCGTCGCCCACTGCGGTGCTGAACCCTTTACCTTTCAAGACGCCGGCCAGTGCATGGAATACTTCGACCCCGATCCTCAGGGCCTCTCGAAATGTTTTGCCCCCGATCGGCACGATCATGAATTCCTGCATGTCCACGTTGTTGGCCGCGTGGGCCCCGCCATTCAGGATGTTCATCATGGGCATGGGGAGGCGGCAGGCGTTGGTCCCCCCGATATATCGGTAGAGAGGCATGAACAGGGAATCTGCAGCCGCCCTTGCAACGGCCATGGAAACGCCCAGGATGGCGTTGGCCCCCAGCTTGCCCTTGTTGGGGGTCCCGTCCAGTTCGATCAGTGTCTTGTCAATGAGACGCTGATCCATGGCCTCCATGTCAACAAGTGCGGGCGCGATGATCCCGTTCACGTTTTTGACTGCATCTTCAACCCCCTTGCCGCCGTATCGCTTTTTCCGCTTATCTCGTAATTCCACGGCCTCGTATTTGCCGGTTGAAGCGCCCGAAGGGACAGCTGCCCTCCCGAAACTTCCGTCGCTCAATCCCACTTCCACCTCTACCGTGGGATTGCCCCTGGAATCCAGTATCTCGCGTGCCGCAATCGCCTCTATTCTTTCCATGTCGTTCTCCTTTGAAAAAGGGTTCAACGTACCCGTATCGCGGGGTAGACTATAAAAAATTCAGTGAACCATAGCAAGGGAAAAGAAATAGGGCATCCTTACCCGTCCATCAGCGGCGGCCTGCCCCGGCTGCCAGTCTCAAGGATACAACAGGGGCTCGGCCACGGTGGGCCGGTCGTTTCATTTTTGACAGACTGCCTTCAGCTAAGCGATGAATGAACGGATAAACCTTCGAACCGCTTCTTTTCCACGGTAAACGCCGAAGTGCCCTTCGCACAGGATATCCGCATCAATCGCAAGAAGGCTTCTAAGTGACGATTGATAGGCGATTGGATCGGAGAGAAGCGACGGGTGAAGAGGTCCGTGGACATCCTGACCGAACAGCACGATCTGCCCATCCATTTCTGTTGTGTAAACGAGAGACCCCGGAGAATGGCCAGGCCAGTGATGGGCCGTAATCCGACCATCTCCCACCTGGATGGTCTGTGGATTGTTTTCGATCTTGAGATCGATCGGGAGAGGTTGTATCCTTGACCCATACCATGATGCGGCCGTCACCTCGCTGTCCCCGGATTCCATATAGGCTGCATCCAGTACGTGGGCAGCAATTTTGCATCCGTATTCATTTCTAACGGCCTCGGCGCCGCCCGTATGATCGAAATGGCAATGGGTCAGCAGCAGATATTCAATTGATACCGTTTCATGAAGGCATTCGGAGATGTTGGCCTTCAATGCCGCATGCCGGTTTCCACAACCGGCATCAATGAGCACGGCCTTTTGCCCGAAACATATCAGGTAAACGGCCGCGTCTTCAGGGGAGGTAAATTCAGCGCCGCCGACCTGCCAGAGGTTGGAAAGGATTGTTGATTTCATAATAGATAGAACCGAAGGCCGGAATCGGGCAGAAAAAATGGCATCGAATTTTTGAGATGGTCCCTGAATAAAAGCAACCATGCCGTCGATGAGAGGATCGAGATCGTCCAGCCGTCTGTTGATATGAACCGGCCACGGCTGCGGCAGACCTACCGCTTGAACCGCCAGGCGTATGGTCCGTGTTCCAGGGATTGCGGGTCGGTCCGCGGCAGATTTTGCTACTGGCGCCTAAGAGAGTTCGGCGAAATTATTTTTTAAAAATGAGCGGCTTGGGTTCATAGTGACCCGATTGAACCTCCTCCCAGAAGGTCTTTTGATCCTTTTGCCATTCGGACCCGAAGGCACTGTCAAAAAATCCCCCTAACCGTTTGAAGAGCCTTTGCCATCCGGGCTTATGGCTGAGGGTGAGCACATCTTCGAGAAACGGGGCGATCTCACCCAGTTTCTCCTTGGGGACATAGGCCCTTGCGCCCATCTCGATGGACTTCTTGAGTGCTTCCGCGCTCAGGGCGTGCGCCGTCAGCATAACTGTAGGAAAGCCGAGGGATACCGAGGCGTTGAGCAGATCAAATCCGCGAACGCCCATGATATCCAGGATCACGAGGTCGTAGGTCCAGGACCTGATCAAATGATAGGCCTGGCTGTAATCGGTCGCTGTATCAAGAATGACGCCTTCATACTCCTCAAGCTGTTCCTTGAGGGTTTCGAGAACATCCGGTTCGTCGTCCACGGCCAAAATGCGCGTTTGGTTCAGCGGGCTTTCCCCCATGATGTGAACGCTCCTTTTTGAATTTCATCAATGCTTCAAGACAACCATGCCTTATGCCTTTTTCTTTTCCTTTTGAAGCCGCCGGCGCTCCTCATCCCTGATTTCACGCCTCAGGAGCTTCCCGACCTTGGACTTGGGAAGCATATCCCGGAATTCAATATAGCTTGGCACCTTGTACGAGGCCAGGTGGTCCTGGCACCAGCGGATCAGTTCAGTGCCGCCCACGCCCCTGGCATCTTCCTTGAGAACGACGATGGCCTTGATCCGCTCGCCTACCTTGGGGTCAGGGATGCCGACCACACAGGCCCCGATGACCGTAGGGTGGTCCTGAAGAACGGCCTCCACCTCGGATGCGGAGACCCGATAAGCCTTATGCTTGATGATGTCCGCGGATCTCTCCACATAGATCAGTTCCCCATCCTCGTCCTCTTTCACAAAGTCGCCCATTCGGTAGTAGGTCTTGCCGTCAATCTCCACATAGGACTGCTCGGTCTCCTCCGGCTTGTTCCAGTACATCTTCACCGTATAGGGAGAGGTCACCAGAAGCTCGCCGCTTTCTCCCTGGGGCGTCCTTTTCAGGGTCTCCGGATCGACGACGATGCACTCTCTGCTTTTGAGAGGAAGACCGATGCCGCCCGGCTTGAGTTCCCTGTCGATACGGCTGTAGGTCACATGGCCCGCCTCTGTGGATCCATAGACCTGATAGATGGGAAAACCGGTGTGGGCGTGCCAGCGACTGAAGACCTCCGATGGAAGCATGTCTCCCCCGCAGTAGCAGTATCGTAATGAACTCAGATCGTATTGATCCAGCCGATCGTTTTCCAGCATCATCCGGTAGAGCGCCGGCACACCCAGAAGCCAGCGGACGCCATAGCGATGAATGGTCTCGAGAATGGCGTCCACCTGAGGCACGGGCATCAGTATGGTGGTATTGCCCTTGTTCAGACCGAGGGCCATACAGAGACCCAGGGCCATGATGTGGAAGAGAGGATTCACGGCGATATAGACATCCTCCCCTTCCTTCAGATGTTCTCCGGCCACGTCTTCCGTCACGTCGTTGACATAGGAGGTCATCCCGATATGATTGCCCGGCACCCCTTTTGGAAAGCCGGTGGTGCCGCCGGTAAAGAGGATATAGGCCAGGTCTTTCCATGGATCCAGCTCGACCTTCTCCCTGAGAGGCGGATGTTTCAGGAGGGATGAAAAGGCGTAGACCCGTTTGTCATTGTCCACCTTTCCATTGGGGACCTTATCGAAGAGAATGCCCAGGTATCTTTTCCATAAAGGGAGGATGTCAACCAGATTGGTCACGATGGCACGCTTCAGTCCGGTAGAGGAGAAGGCCTCCTTGACGTAACAGAAATTGGTGTCGAGGCATATGATGGTCTCTACGCCCGCATCCTTGATCATATACTCGATCTCAAAAGAGGTATAGATGGGAGCGACCGGCACGAGCACGGCGCCCAGTTTCTGGATGCCCAGAAAGGCGATCACCCATTGGGCGCAATTTGAGATATAGATCATGACCCGATCGCCCTTTTTGACCCCCATATCCGCCAGGGCCCCAGCGAAGCGCTCGCTCAGATCCCGCAGCCGCGCGTAGGTGAATCGCTCTCCCAGATACACGATGGCGGTCTTGTCCGGATATCTCTCGGTCATCCGGTCAAACCGGGTAAAGGTCAGCTCCTTTTCCCAATCATCCTGGCTTCTGCTCATAATCCCTCGAAAAGAATCCTCACACAAAGACCCATCCACAGATTACCCCAATAAAACAAAAGAAACGAAGGGTTTCATCCCAGTTAAATAAGGGCTACGAAGATTTAACGGGATAAATGGGGCAAGCGCAGATTTCACAGATGCTCATTCCTCATTCCTCTCATTGTTCCCCGTTCCGAGCTCCGCGTTCCGCGTTCATTCTTCACTTA
>CAYPDL010000130.1:0-10747 GCA_964409475.1 uncultured Desulfobacteraceae bacterium
AGGTCGTCATATAATCTCTTCCAGCGGAGCGCAAAAAGCCGCGCCCGCTGAAGAGTACGTTATACGATAAAAGCTTATGAAATTGATAAGTCATTTAACCTTACTCCTATTTTCGTTTGTTATCCTTGTCTGGGGTATTATAATGTTAAGTTCAAAAGGAGGAGGATTAATCATTATTATTGGTTTAATTACATCAATTTACGCCGTAATGAATATAGGCATTTTATTTCTATCAATGAAGGTGAGAGAAAATGCCCGGAAAAAGTTAGTTGTCGCATCCGGAGTGATAAATGGAATCCTTTTCATTACATGGCTTGTTTCATCCTTAGATTATGGCGGTTTGCAACAATTGGAAGCTCCAGTAATAATTTTCTTGGCAATTATTGGAATCTCGAACTATTTTACAGTTCGACACAACTATACGGTAGAAAACGTATAACCTTAAAGTGACAATTCTGCGTCTGGGGTCGGACCAAGCCAAGTGATTGATGATACAAATAAAAGCTTCGTACTTGTGGGGTATTTTGACCCTTAGAACCCCCATTTTCAGGCAAGAATCGGCCTTCTAATAGCAGCAGTGGTTCAATGCGATGCCAAGAGCCAACAGGCACTTTATTCCCGGCTGCATCTGGCATAGCAGTTAAACAGGTCCCGTGTTGAAGGGGGTAAATCACAGATCCATGCTGCAAAAAGGGATTTCTTCTCAACCGAGCCAGATTTTCGGAGCAGATGTGTCATGACCGTTTCCATGTTCAAGATCATTGCCTTCTTTGCAGTGTTCGGCACGGGACTGCTGGGCGGACTGTTGTCGAAGTGGTTGTCCGTATCGAAGAAGAGCGATCTGATCTTCTCACTCGGAAATGCCTTTGCCGGAGGCGTTTTCCTGGGGGCCGGGCTAATTCACATGATGCCCGATGCGCAGGAGGGTTTCAGAGATCTCACGGCCTCCGGTTATCCATGGTTCGCGGTGGTCTGCTGCGTCGGCTTCCTTTTCATTCTGTTTCTGGAGAAGGTTGCCATGCGTCACAGTCATTCCCATGATGACGTATCGATGTTCACGGGGAATCTGGTCCTCTATCCCTATGTGCTGATGATCATCCTATCCATACATTCCATCATAACGGGTATTGCCCTCGGAACCGAAGCACGTATCTCGCAGGTTGCCGTGATCCTGGTAGCCGTGCTGGCGCACAAGGGCACGGCTGCCTTTGCATTGACCGTCAGTCTTCTCCGCAGTTCTGTTCAGCGCGGCCGTATCATTTTAATGGTGGTTCTTTTCTCCTTGATGACACCCCTGGGTATTCTCCTCGGAGTGGGATTCATGGCGCTTTTGACCGGCCGAGCCGAAAAAATCTTCGAGGCGGGGTTTGACGCCCTGGCAGCAGGAACGTTCCTCTACGTGGCGCTGCTGGATATTCTCAAAGAAGAATTCGCGGGCCATAAACACCATCCGCTCAAGTTCGCCTTTGTCTTTGCCGGTCTCGCGGTCATGGCCATTGTCGCCATATGGACATAGGCGGGCCTCTCACATCATCCAAAGCCACATGGAAGTAAAATCAGGATTATCGCCGCCGGATATTGGCGGAAAGAAAAGAAAATGTATGAAAGAGAAAATCAAATACACGGATGAACCTCACATTTCGACTCCAAGATGGAAACTGCCGCCGGCGGTCAGCACCGTTGCAATTAACGGTTACGACATGGCATACCTTGAACGCGGTCAAGGTGCCCCGGTGGTGCTGGTCCATGGCTCGCTAAACGATTACCGGGCCTGGGTCTCCCAAATGGAATCCTTCAGCAAAATTTATCGAACAATTGCCGTCAGCTTGCGTCATTGCTATCCAGAGCCTTGGAACGGCAGGGACGATGATTTCTCTGTTCGCCAACATGCGGACGATCTGGCTTGGTTCATTAAGGCGCTTAATGCCGGCCCGGTGCACCTGGTCGGGCATTCGCGTGGTGGCGATGTCGTGCTGATTGCAGCGAAGGAACATCCGAGAATCGTGCGAAGTGTCGTCCTTGCTGACCCTGCCCCGCTCGACAGGATGCTTCCCCAAACAGAGAAGGTTCGTGCGGAGGCGGAAAAGCGTAGGGCTTTTGTGGCGGCGGCTGTGAAACGATTGCAAAAAGGTGATTTGGATGGAGGGCTGGAGATATTTGTTAACGCGGTTACCAGACCTGGCACCTGGAAACGGCTCCCTGAAGCTGCCAAACAGATTCACCGCGACAATGCATGGTCCCTCAATAGTCTCCTTTCTGACGCCCAAGAGCCGTTCGGCTGCGCGGACGCCCAAAAGATAACTGCCCCGGTGCTGCTCGTGGCCGGGGAGAAAAGCCCATTCCTTTACGGAATGATGCACGCCTCGCTCGAGCCATGTCTTAGACGACCACAGAAGGTAAGGATTCCAGATGCATCACACGCTATGAACCGGGAAAAACCCGAGGCATTTAACGCGGGGGTGCTGAGATTCCTTGCAGAATGCCAGCCCTGACAAGACCCTCCACGAGCGGGCCATGGGCAAGCCGGAATAGATCCAGCAGTACTATTGGCGTAGGCGGGACGCTCTTTTAAAATTTAATTGGTAAGAGCTCAAGTCTTCCGTTGACTCTTGCGTGACGGATGTGACAAGGAGAAAGCATGTCACGACCTCTTGGCGGAATCGAATATGAAAATGCATGGTATCATGTAATGAACCGGGGCAGGCGGTTTGAGGATATTTTTGCGGATAGATACGCTATCTTCCAGGCTTACCAAGAGTCAAGGGCGGACCCGCTTTTCTTAAACCATGAGGTTGAGGCCCATCATGACCCGGATCATGGCCCATGTGATGTTTGCATGGAGATGAATGCACCTCGGCAGAACCGCATCATCGCCGAAGTGGTTGCCTATAATAGCAAGATCCAGATTGGGTAGAGGGACTTTTTCAATATCCCTTTCGAACCATATGGAGGGGACTAAATACTCACAACATAACCAGTCTCGCAACATAAGTAAGGCATATCTCAACGTTTTGGTGTCCCGAAATCTTTGAGATTTCAAGAAGTTGTACAATAAATCACGTCGCCAGGTTCGGTCAAGCCACCGGGATCGTGGATATCGCACGTTTTTGAAGTTGATGATATTTTTGGTTTCTGCTGTTTTCGTCAGACACGGGCTGTAAGACGCCACTACATCTTGTTTTTGCCCGCCATCCTTGTGACGGGTAGGGTAACGTGGCCATATGTCGATCCGGTCTATTCTGAGATTTTCCTTACCACAAGATCCTGCGGTCGGATTCTTCTTGACCCGCAAGGCGAAATCACCTATACTCCGGCTCCAAAAAAAGGAAGTTCTTATCACCTAAAGTAAAAAAATCTAATACTTGCGGAGGAATGAATAGATGTTTGATAAAGCATACATACCTTATGGCGGCTACTATTCTAGCCCTTTTTGTCGCTGGCAGGGACAGCTGGCCAATGAAAACGCCATTACCCTGGCGGCAGCCACAGCAAAACGCTGGTTTTCAAGCAAACAGATTGACCCCACTATTGTCGATTATATCTATTACGGCATGACAGTCGCCCAGAACAGGATGTTTTACAGCCATAACTGGGTCGGAGGGCTTATCATGGATAACAAGAAGAATGTCCCGGGTCTTTTTGTGCATCAGGCCTGCACCACATCAGCGACATGCATACATCTGGCGGCGGTGCACGTCGAGCAGGGTATCTATAACACCGGTTTTGCTCTGATGTCGGACCGCTGCTCAAACGGGCCGCACCTTATCTGGCCTAACCCGATGGGCCCGGGCGGAGAGGTTATTTCTGAAAACTGGAATATGGACAACTTCAACAACGACCCCTGGGGCGGAATGAAGATGATCCAGACCGCTGAAAACGTGGCGAAAGAGATAGGCGCTACAAAGGAAGAATGCGACGCGGTAGCCTACAGGCGTTATGAACAGTATCAGGACGCCCTTGCAAATGACAGGGCATTCCAGAAGAAATACATGTTCCCCGTTGAGGTAAAGATCTCCAAGAAGAAGGTTATTACGGTTGCAGAGGACGGGGGTGTAACGTCAACCACAAAGGAAGGTCTCGCGGCCCTGAAGCCTGTCGAGCCCAACGGCGTTCATACCTTCGGTGCACAGACGCACCCTGCCGACGGAAACTGCGGCTTTATTGTGACCACACGTGAAAAGGCAAAGTCCCTGAGCAAGGACCCCAAGGTGGAAGTCAAGATCATATCTTACGGCTTTGCAAGGGTGGGGAAGGCCAGGATGGCCGCGGCCCCTGTCCCGGCTGCCGAGATGGCGCTTGCAAATGCCGGCCTTACGGTCAAGGATCTCAAGGCCATCAAGACCCATAACCCGTTTGCTGTAAATGATATCAACATGGCGAAGAAGATGGGCTTTGATGTCATGTGGATGAACAATTACGGAAGCTCCATGATATACGGACACCCCCAGGGACCGACGGCAGGCAGGCTTATTGCCGAACTGATAGAAGAAGTGGCAATGCTGGGCGGCGGCTACGGCATGTTCGCGGGCTGCGCGGCTGGCGATACAGGCGCGGCACTTATTGTCAAGGTCGGCTGATCAAACCTTCAATAGATTTTAATTAAATAAGAAAGCTCCTTCCCTGAATATGGGAAGGGGCTTTTCTTTTAGGAACGCTATGAGAAAAATTGAAAAAGAGATAAAGGACAGGGCGGAGATAGATTCGGTCATCCGCCGGAGTCAGGTCTGTCGTCTTGGGATGCCGGATGATGGAAAGCCTTATGCCGTCCCGCTCTCGTTTCGGTCATAAAGGTTGATATCAAAAAAATAACAGGCAAACGGTCGAAACGTTGCTGATGAAGAAAGTCAGGCAAAGATTTGAACATCTCTCGCATCTTATCTGAATAAAACTGGACCCGTTTGATACAAAAAATATATGAAACAGACCCCCTTTGCTGTCCCAAGTGCCAGGGCCGGGTGAGAATCTTGGCTTTCATCGAGGATGAGGAGGTCATAAAGAAAATCCTCAACCATCTGGGATTATGGGAGGTTAAACCCCGACCTCCACCCAAAGCGACCGGGTCGCCAAAGCCCCCCGAACACAGAATAGATTATTCTGTTTCCCAACTTCCCGGGTCGGACCCGCCTGCCTGCTGTTTTGAGCCGGAGGGATACAGGTTCCAACGAACAGAACAGAAAACAGGTATTTGCGTCTGAACTGGACGGCAATGCGGGCAGGTAATTGCCTATATGTTGACCCTCAGTATCCAGAGACCTACATTGCCTGATTTTTAAAAAAAGAGTTGGGTTCAAGGGGCCATTGTACTCAAATTTCCCCCATTTTCAGCCCTTCCGGCGTCATAGGGGCGCGCGACACGCTCACCACATCCAGGCGTGCCCTGAATTGAGACCTCCATATTGAGGCCCCTTGTCGCGACCACAAGATCCTGCGGTCGGATTCATCTTGACCCGCAAGGCGAAATCACCTATACTCCGGCCCCAAATAAAGGAAGTTCTTATCACCTTCTTATCACCTCACCAAAGGAGACATCGATATGAAAAAAATAGCTATTATTGGCGCCGGCGCTATGGGATCAGGCATAGCCCAGAAGACAGCCCAGGAAGGGCTTAATGTAGTTATGGTCGATATCAAACCTGAATTTGTGGAAAAAGGTATAAATACTATTAAAAAGACCCTCCAGGAAGCAGTGGATCGTAAGATCCTTACACCTGAAAAGGTGACTGAGATCATGGGTCGCATACATGGAACAACCAATATGGCCGATGCTAAAGACTGCGACATGGCCATTGAGGCGGTATTTGAAGACATGAAGGTCAAAATGGATGTCTTCAAGAAGCTTGATGCTATCTGCGAACCGAAGACAATAATCGCATCAAACACATCAACATTCCGGGCAGATAGCATGGCTGAGGCAGTGAAACGGAAAGACAAGTTTCTGGCCCTCCATTTCTTCTATCATCCGGCCAAAAACAGGCTTCTCGAGATAATTCCAGGATCCAAGACATCAAAGGAAACGATAAATGCCTGCAAGAGATACAGCGTACTTACAGGCAAAACCGATATCCTTGTTATGGATGCCCCAGGTTTCGCTGTAAACAGGTTCTTTGTACCGGTTAACAACGAAGCTACCAGGATGCTTGAGAAAGGCGTTGCGAATTCAGCTACCATTGAAAAAGCGGGCAGAGATGCCCTGGGCATAGCCATGGGACCCTTTGAGATAGTAAATCTTACCGGAGTAGCAATCGCGCTTCACGCCTCCGCAGGCCTTGGTCTCGGTCTGACCCCATTTTATGACCCATCAGAGAAACTGAAGGCACAAGCGGCTTCAGGCAAAAATTGGCCTATCGAAGGCGAGATCCAGGAGGATAAGCTTGAAATGATCGCCGACAGGTTCAGGGCGGTTGTATTTTATGTTGTTTCAGCCATGCTGGATGAGGGCGTGTCCACGATAGACGATATTGACCTTGGCGCCAAGGTCGGACTCCGCTGGGCAAAAGGCCCCTTTGAGCTTATGAATGACTATGGCATTGCAAAGGCCCATGATATAGTAAAGGAATTCATAAAACGCTGGCCGGACCTCAAGATGCCCAACTCCCTGATCGAGCAGAATAAGAAAGGCAGGCCGTGGGAATTCCGTTTTGTCAAATATTATAAGGACGGGGCAATAGGCAGGGTGGTTATCTCCAGACCTGACGTTATGAACGCCCTGAATCACGCCGTTGTCAACCAGCTGGACGAGGCATTTAAACAGGCTGAGAAAGACCCTGATACAAAAACAATCATCCTTGAGACTACAGGCAAGGCATTTGTCGCAGGGGCTGATATAAAATTTTTCGTGGACTGTATCAAGGAAGACCGCCTTCAGGACAATTACGAATTCACCTCCTTTGGACAGGAGGTCTTTAACCGCATCGACAACAGCAAGAAGCTTGTAATCGCAAAGATGGACGGCCTCGCCCTTGGCGGTGGTTTCGAGCTTGCACTTTCAACCGATGTTATAATAGCCACGAACAAGGCGGTCATGGGTTTCCCTGAGACAGGCATAGGCATCTACCCCGGACTTGGCGGCACACAGAGACCCAGCCGTTATATAGGCAAGGAACTGGCAAAATATCTTGTCTTCACAGGAAGGATTATCTCCGCCGACGAAGCAAAGGCAATCGGTCTTGTAGAATATGTGTTCACGCCTGAAGAGGTTGACGCAAACATCGAGTCCCTGATTAAGGGAGGAAAGCTGGCCTCTAAGAAGGGCAAGAAGACCGAAGAACTCCCGGCCGAATGGCAGAAGATCAAGGCCCTTTTTGCAGATGAAAACATTCCTTCATGGCTGTCAGGCAAATATTTGACAAGCGATGATCCTCTGGAAGCCAAGACGGCTAAGACACTTGCGGGAAAGGCGCCTATAGCCCTCAGGATGGTCAACGATATTATGGATAAAGGCTATAAAATGCCCCTGAAGGATGGGCTCAAGGAAGAACTAGCCCATCTTGATGAGATATTCAGGACAAAAGATGCCTTGACAGGACTTACCGGCGTTGGTAAAAGGCCACAGTTTGAAGGCAAGTAATATTCAAGGACAACCAATAATCGTTTAACAGGAGCCACGCCTTTAACAGACGTGGCTTTTTTGTTGCATAACATAAAAGACATCAGCGACAGCGGGACCTCTTTTAAGATTAATTGAAATGACATTGATAGAACACTAAGGGGTCTGCCGTTGACGCTTGCTTTACTGATGTGACAAGGAGAAATCATGTCACGACCTTTTAGAACTGAATATGCAGCGGCATGGTATCAGGCAATGAACCAGCCAAAGATTCTTGTTGATCCTGTTGGGCTAACGGGCGCAAGGATCTCCGGGACGTTGTTGACTACGTTGACTTACTACCACTTTGAACGCCATATCTTTTGCCATGCGTGTGAGAGACGGGACGCTGGTAAAAAAGTAAGAAACTTCGTGTTCAGCCCGAACGCATGGTGTGCGGGGATCCATTTGACCCCTCTCCCGGATTCGATTTGATCGGCGCCACCTTCGGTTCGATCAGCATGCCGCTGCTTTTGTATCCTTTCGGCTTGAGAGGAACTGTCTTCTTGATGGCGGCCCTCGCTGTCGTGCCGATCCTTTATGCCTTTGTGAGGCGTGAAAGGTTCGTGCCAAAGGCCTGATAGGTCAAGCCCATGCTGAAGAGGCGTCTCAGATCCAACGAACTGAGTTATTCGGGGTGATGACCGAACTAGAAGTCTCTCGGTTTACACACGATCTCGCGTATCCGCATATCAAAAAGGTCTGACTGGTTGGCGGGCTTCAGAATCAGTGCCGTGTCCGCCCCGGCGCCCGACCCGCCGATCGATACGATATCATTCCCGGTGAGGTTTCCCGAATCGGCCGCCATGACAGCCACTTCCACGGCAACCTTTGTCCCCTGGCCAAAGAGCCGGAGCGTATCTGCAATGAGGAGCGCGGGGTAGACCCCTGAGTGTTTTGCTGCCACGGCCTTTTCTACCCCCGAAAGGGCGTGTGTTGCAGAGACCACCTTGACCCCCTTTGATTCAAGCTTCTCTTTAACCTCCGCCTCCATCACGCTCTTAAAGGGCTCCTTAAAACCGCAGTGATAGGTCACCGAGGTAATGGTGAAGCCTTCAAATATCTCCCGGGCCTTAAAGGCCGTATCGCCGGTTGTGGAGGCCACCACCAGCTCGGTCAGTCCCAGCTCCTTGCCCCGTTCATATGCCTTTTTGAGGGTTGCTTTCGTGTTTTCTTTTCCAGGTTTGTCAAAATACATATCCAGCCTCCTTTGGTTCTTGTGCGTTTGGTCTTTAGCCGTTAAGGCGCTTCCTGGGTTCAAGGTTTAAAGGTTCAGGGTTCTGGTCCATTCGACGTTGGCGGTTGTTGCTTTCAAGGGTTGCCGGCTGTTGGCTCTTGGTGCCGATGCCTTTTCCTGTGTGAACGGCTTACAACCGCTGCTTCCTTGATTTCCTGTTAGAGGAAGGCCTAAACCGTATATCCAATATCCAATATCAAAGTTTCTGCCCCGATCAGATCCCGTTAAAGAGCGGGAAGGCGGTGCTCGAATGAACTCTCGAACCCTGAACCTTCCCCTGCATCCATCCTCTCAGGATTCCGGTCAGAGAGTCTACCATTATATTTCTTAGACCCGATTTACGCAACCATAAGCGAGCGTGACTCATAACTTTGCACCCTGGCTTCCCTGCCGAAGGCGGACAGGCCTCAGACGATGCCTCCCGGCGACGCCCCCCGCCACAGGGCGGACGGGATCTTCGACATGCTGGGCCTACACACCGGCTTTCAGACCGACTCGGTTCCCTCGCGTCTGAAGCCGTGCGGTTCACCTTCCAATCCAGTACCATTATTAAAACTTGATTTTTTTCGTTAGTCGCTATATATTGCTACCAGTAAGATTTAACAGATACATGGAGGTCAAAATGGCTAATGTTTCAACAACAAAAATGTCCTCGAAGGGGCAAGTCGTTATTCCCGAAAGCATTAGAAGGCAACTGAACTTAAAGGTTGGATCCCAATTTGTCGTTGTCGGTGAAAAGGATGTTGTCATTCTGAAAAACATATCACCACCGTCACTTGATGAATTTGGCGATCTTATTGCCGAGGCCAGAAAAAAGGGAAAACAGGCTGGGATCAAGAAAGCCGATATCAGCAACGCCATTTTAAAAGTCCGCGGAAAGAAGAAATGAGAATTATCCTTGATACGAATGTCTTCATATCGGGGATTTTTTTCAGCGGTCCACCATCACAAATCCTCAAAGCGTGGGAGAAACAAAGCCTTCAAATTGTTCTTTCCAAATAAATTCTTGATGAATACCGAAGAGTTGCAGATGAACTTTCCTTAAAATACCCACAGATTGATGTAACGCCGATTATTGAGTTAGTCGCTATTCATGGTCAATTCATCGATACCAAGGATATTGACATATCCATATGCGACGATCCTGACGATGATGAATTCATCGAATGTGCCATCGCCGGAAAATGCGATATCATCATAAGCGGTGATAGGCATTTAGTAAAATTGGCGGAGTATAAAGGCATCAAGATTCTGAAGCCAAGTGATTTTAGCGAACAATATCTGCAGGTTAAAAGCGAACCTGTCGTTTGAGTGGGCCGGGAAAAGAGTCGCTCTTTCAAGGTTTTTAGTAGCAGCAATTTTGACGCTATCAATTCCTCCCGTGCGGTAATGTTTCCCGGCCCCTCAACTTGTCGTCAGCCATTCAAAACACTATCAATCGAAAATGACACCTCACATTTCGACTCCAAGATGGAAACTACCGCCGGGGGTCAGAACCGTTGCGGTTAACATAGTCCAGGACGCCTCTGACCACCTTTTCAGCATCGCGCTGTCGCAATTCCTCAAAACGGAGGGCCCATGCGTGGTCGGTATAGGCAAGGTTGCGGAGTTCCAATATGACCTTGACACGGGCCGGGTTATTTCGCAGCACCCCGAGATTCTGACCCCGTGCATAGGCCCCGGCGCCTAAGGATGGAAGAATTGACTGGGCGAATTTCCTGGAAGCGGCGTCCTCATGCCTGCCATTTCTGCTCTTGTAGAACAAGACCAGGGGGGCTTCAGGAGACCTGGGATCAATGTCTGCATGAAACGACAAAAACATACGCCGATTTTTCGGAACGCCTTTAAAATCCCTGGCCGCGATATTCACGCGGCATGAGAGGTTGCCGTTGCGACCACCGCTTGGCCAATTTTCCGGGCAGTTA
>CAYPDL010000131.1:0-10716 GCA_964409475.1 uncultured Desulfobacteraceae bacterium
CTAGTAACGCGCGATGCCATCGTTAGGCTGTCAAAAGTTTCCAGCCCACATGATTTGTTTTGGGATTTTGTTGAATGAAAACGTCGCACATGCATGCAGGCGCCACGGATTTTTGCAGGGCAACGGTTTGTTGGTTTTTTCCGGCTCATTCGGCTTAGAATGACAGCCTGGTTGAGGTGCTTGTATCTAACACCTGACGCGCCATCGCCCCCTATCAGACCTTCCGATTCACAAGGGGGTTCCGCGTGCACGGTCTCTGGACCCGGGCCTGTCTAAAGACGCCATACGTCAGGATGACATGGACGGCCTTGACCACGTCCTTCCATCCGATCTTCTTCCCTTCCCCATACGACCTCCCATAATAGGAGATCCCGACCCCATAGATGCGGCATCTGGCCTTAGCTACCTTGGCCGTAATCTCCGGCTCGATGCCGAATCGGTCCTGCTGGATGGTCAGTCCCTTGATAACCTCGGTCCTGAAGAGTTTGTAGCAGGTTTCTATACGCATCTCTCATCCGCCGAGCGTCACAGGCATACCGGCCCGTCTATGCCATTGTTCCACGCCACTCCGATTATGTCGATCCTCTTATATTGAACATCCGGCAGGTGTTTACCCTCCTTGACTTTCAACCCCCCTTGGGATAGTCTCTCCGCAGAAGTCTACACGGGTGATTTCGGGGACAGCATCGAAACGCGTGATGAGGCGTTTTGCCGCAGTCGGCATGCCCTCACGGGCAAACTGCTAACGGGGATCGAACCCATGGCTGCATGATATGGTATGGGTTGAAGTTTCTGCCTCGATCAGACCCCGTTGAAGAGGGGGAAGCCAACGCTTTTCAGGTTTTGAACATGGAAAATAGCATGACCATCGGACAACTGACCATCAGCACCAACGGCCCCTTCTTTCTGATTGCCGGCCCCTGTGTCATTGAGGCGGAAGCAACAATGTTGCAGGTTGCTGATTTCCTGCGAGAAACCAGTGAAAAGCTCGGCATTCCCACGATCTTCAAGAGTTCTTATGATAAGGCCAACCGGACCTCCATGGATTCCTTCAGGGGGCCTGGAGTGGAAGAAGGCCTCGAAATACTCCAGAAGGTCAAAGAAAGAACCGGCCTCCCGGTACTTTCAGATGTCCACCGGATCAGTGAGGTGGAAAGGGCCGCAGGGGTTCTTGACGTAATCCAGATCCCTGCATTTCTCTGCAGGCAGACCGACCTGATCATGGCCGCAGCCCGGGCCGGTCTGCCGGTCAATATCAAGAAAGGCCAGTTTATCTCCCCTTATGAGATCGGCCCGATCATCGAGAAGGCGACTTCCACCGGAAACCGGCGTATCCTCGTCACCGAAAGGGGGTCTTTTTTCGGCTATAACAACCTGGTGGTGGACATGCGGTCCATCGCCATAATGAAAGGATTCGGTTTCCCTGTGGTGTTTGACGCCACGCACAGCGTGCAGCTTCCGGGGGGCCAGGGAACTTGTTCGGGCGGTCAGAGAGAGTTTGTCAGCCACCTCTCAAAGGCCGCAATCGCAGCTGGAGCGGACGGAGTTTTCATGGAGATCCATCCAGATCCCGACGCAGCCCTGTGTGATGGGCCCAATTCGATGCCTCTTTCTGACGTTGAGCCGTTGCTGCGCATGCTCAAGGACATCCATGGCCTCGTGAGAGGCTGATTTCATCTCCTTCCCAGTGAGCAGAGCCTTCCCTTCCCGGCAGTTTCTTTCGAACAGATAACAACTGTCCGGGGGGCTTAGCAATAAACCGGGGCTTAAACCATCCCGGTAACAAAATGGATTACCCTTGTCGGCGTACCCGCACCGCCCACAGGAAGGCATCGGGCTCCGCAAACACGGGACCTGTCCCTGTCGACAATACGCATGCGTAGAGGTCAGGAGGAGCAGTGGTGACGAAAACGAATAAGATCAAATTACTGTTTGTCGATGTGGACGGCGTCCTGACAGACGGCCGTATCACCCTGAATGAAAAGGGGGAGGAAATTAAATCGTTTCATGTAAAAGACGGCCTGGGATTGAAGATGCTGATGTCGGCAGGCATTGAGGTGGTGGTCCTTACAGGCCGGGCATCGGGGGCGGTGGCCCATCGGACCAAAGAACTGGGAATTGTGGAGCTACATCAGGGGAGTGCAGACAAAGGGGCCGTGTGCAGGCAGATTCTCAGAGAAAAGGCAATTGAGAAGAGGGAGGCGGGCTGCATCGGGGACGATCTTCCTGATCTGGCTATGTTCAGAGAGGCAGGTCTCTGCATAGCCGTTGCCGACGCGGCCGAGGAGATTCGCCAAGAAGCTGATTTTGTGACCTGTACAAAAGGGGGGCATGGTGCGGTGAGGGAGGCGTGTGAATGGATCCTGAAACGACAGGGGGAATGGCCGAAAAACGGCTTTACAGAACTCACCGGAGGTTGATATAGTACCTGTGATATTCTATGAAAATTCTTCTCAAGAGACATTGGCCCCTCCTGGGTTTAGGGGCACTGCTGCTTATCGTGGCCTTTTACCTTGCGAAATCGGGAAAAGAGCTGGTTAAGACAACAGCGCTTTTGAAAGATATGGTTTCGGGCGAGGGTCTCAAGCTCAAGGATATCCATTATCGTCAGGATGATCCGGAAGATAAGCTAAAATGGGTACTCGATGCGGAGGAAGTTCAGCTCTCAGAGGACAAAAAGATCGTACGATTCTATGACTTTGACCTGAAGGTTGAGCCCGAGGGAAGACCCGGTTTCAAACTGAGCGGGAAACGGGGAAATTATTTCAAGGATTCTAACAAGATCGAACTCTGGGGAGAGCTGAAAGGGTTTTACGGCAACAACTATGAGATTTTTACGGAATATCTGCTGGTCAGCGATAACCTCGGGCGTTTGAGTACTGAAAAACCGGTCAAGATATCCGGACCGTTCTTCACCGTAAAGGGTCGAGGCCTCTTTGTAGATTTGGCCAATGAAACAATCAAGATATTGTCAGATGTCACCACCACACTGAAGGAGGAACCGGAGACCCCATGAGAGGCATTAGCTATTCTCTGATACTCTTTTGCGCCATTCTGTTGTCGCAGGCGGCAGGGTTCAGCCCTGCTCAATCGGAGACCCCTCTCAATCAGGCCCGGAAGGCCGGTCAAGGGGCGATGGTCATCCACTCCAACACGCTGGAGGCAGACGACAAAAAGGGGATCGTCGTATTTACGGGAGAGGTGGATGCACAGCGAGACGATTTTACCGTATACTGCCACAAGATGGTGGTTTACTACGAAAAATCGCCTGCCAAAAAGGGAACCGAAGAATTTGCAGCCCGAATAGAGAAGATTGTTGCCACCGGAAATGTAAAAATCGTTCGCGCTGAAGGCGGCATCGCCACCGGTGAAAAGGCGGAGTATTATCAGCAGGATGAAAAGCTGGTTCTTACAGGAAAACCGGTGGTGAAACAAAACGATAGTTCGGTGGAGGGCGATCGAATCACGCTCTTTCTAAAAGAGAATCGAAGTGTCGTAGAAAGTTCATCAGACAAGAAGGTACGGGCCGTGATCTTTCCCAAGCAGGACAAAGGGCAGGGCCTCTAAACGTGGCAAATGATACGCTCCAGGCACAAGGCCTGGTCAAGAGTTACAGCGGAAAACGGGTTGTCGACCGTGTAGACATTGTGGTCGAACGCCAGGAGATCGTGGGTCTCCTAGGTCCCAATGGCGCCGGCAAGACCACTACCTTCTATATGGTGGTGGGGCTCACTCATCCGGATGAGGGGATGGTCTTCCTGGACGGCGCTGACATTACGCGGGATCCCATGTATCGGAGGGCCAGGAGAGGGATCAGCTATCTGGCACAGGAACCCTCCGTCTTTAGGAAATTGACGGTGGAGCAAAACCTGCTTGCAATCCTGGAACTGTTGGATGTTCCGGCTCACGAAAGGAAATCGCGACTGAGCAATGCCCTTGCAGAGCTTGGCATTGCTCATCTGGCCAACCAGAAGGCCATCTCTCTCTCCGGCGGAGAACGCCGAAGGCTTGAAATATCCAGGGCCCTGATTACTGATCCGAGGTTCATGCTGCTGGATGAACCCTTTGCAGGGATTGACCCGCTTGCCATAAATGATATCCAGCAGATTATCAGGCAGTTAAAAGAGCGCGGCCTCGGCGTTATCATCTCGGACCATAACGTCCGGGAAACCTTAAGCGCCTGTGACACAGCCTATATTATCAACCAGGGGAAAATCATTGAACACGGCCCCCCTGGCACGATTGTAAAAAGCGACATCGCCCGGACCGTTTACCTAGGAGACAACTTTAATTTATGAATCCGTTATGGCGTTAGAATTAAGACAATCATTGGGCCTTGCTCAGCAGCTTGTCATGACCCCCCAGTTGCAGCAGGCCATTAAGCTCCTTCAGCTTTCCAGGCTTGAACTCCTTGAGACCATTTCACAGGAGATAGAGGAAAATCCTGTACTGGAAGAACTGACGGCAGGGGAGTCCGAGCAGGAGGAGGAAAAAGACGACGGGAAAGATGAGCCGGTCCGGGAGCCTCCCGAGATCTCTGAAGTGATGGTAGAGGATCGGGCCAGGGATGATGTGGACTGGGAGACCTATATTACGGAATACAATACCGGGTGGGCTGAAACTCATTACGAGGAAAGAGACATCCCCAGTTTTGAGAATATCACCGACACCAAAACCAGTCTTTCCGAACACCTGATCTGGCAGCTCAATATGAGCAGTCTTGACGATGAACAAGGGGAAATCGGAATTCACATCATAGGAAATCTCGATGAAGATGGCTATCTGGACATTTCCCTGGAAGAGATCTCCAGAATTACAGGCCATTCTCCTGAAAAGGTAATGGAAACGCTTCGCCTGATCCAGAACTTCGATCCGGTGGGAGTCGCCGCGCGGGACACGCGGGAGTCTCTGCTCATCCAGGCCAGATTCCATAAGCTTGGCGGGAGCCTGATAGAAAAGATAATTATGGATCATATGAAGGAGCTGGAAAACAGGAACTATGATAAGATTGCTAGCACCCTTTCCCTGCCCCTCAAGGATATTATTTCTGCACTATCTGTTATTCAGACGCTGGATCCTCGGCCCGGAAGGGTTTACTCAAAAGAGGAGACCATCTATATCACCCCGGATATTTATGTCTTTAAGGTTGGCGACGATTATGAAATCGTACAGAATGAGGACGGATTGCCCAAGCTTAGGATTAACGGGTATTATCGACAAATCCTCCAGAACAAGACCCCTATTTCGGAGAACACAAAGACCTATATCCAGGAGAAGATGCGATCTGCCGCCTGGTTGATAAAGAGCATTCACCAGCGTCAACGGACCCTGTTTCGGGTGACAGAGAGTATCGTCCGTTTCCAGAAAGAGTTTCTGGATAAGGGGATTGCGTATCTAAAACCCCTCGTGCTCCGCAACGTGGCAGAAGAGATCGAGATGCATGAGTCCACGGTGAGTCGGGTCACCACCAACAAGTATGTGTATACGCCGCAAGGGCTTTTTGAGCTGAAATTTTTCTTCAATAGCTCCATCAGCAGGCTTGACGGAGATGCCCTTGCATCTGAAAGTGTCAAAGCGCAGATTCGTAAACTCATCAAAAGCGAAGACAAGGCACGGCCTTACAGCGACAAAGAGATTGAAAAGATGATGAAAGGACTTAATATTAATGTTGCCCGTCGTACAATTGCCAAATATCGAGAGTCAATGGGTATTCTCCCATCGAGAAAGCGAAGGGATCCCTTATTGAGATAGCACCTTTCAGAATGCCAACGCATTGGGATGTATGCTTTTTCGGAAAATATCCATTTATTTTCTGCATGATGGCTACGATTGTTGAAAGTTCATTTACCGAATGGCTTTTGACAGTCCATCATTCATTGTTTTACACTTAATGTGGAGGAAGCCTTATGGAAATTATGGTGACATTCAGGCATACGGAACCTATTGAGAGCCTGCGGGCGTACGCCGAAGAGAAGGTGTCCAAGATCAAAAAATATCTGGACGTTCCCCTGGAAGCCCATATTGTGTTGACTGTTGAGAAATTTCGACATATAGCAGACGTGACCCTCAGCCTGAACGGAACTCCAATAAAGGCGGTTGAAGAAACCGGGGATATGTATTCGGCCATTGACCAGGTGATGGACAAAATTGAGAACCGGGTCAAAAAACACCTCTCCAAGATTAAGAGTCACCGCCAGGAAAGCCCCAAGGCCGAACCCGAATCGGTGAACGACGAGGCCATGGAGACCGCGGGGCTGGCTCATGAGGAGCCTACCATTGAGGTCGAAAAGATGTTCGCCAAGCCGATGGACCCGGAAGAAGCGGCCATGCAGCTCAATCTGCTGAAACAGGATTTCCTGGTATTTAGAAACGCCAAATCAAGGGAAATTAATGTGATCTATAAGCGGGGCGACGGCAATCTCGGGCTGATTGAGCCCGAAAATTAGCAGCGACTGAGCTTACAGGACGTTCATGCGACATGCCGACGTGTAAATGTGCGCGTAGGGAAATTGGGATCACACAAAGCCGCAAAGCCCGCATAAGGAAAACAGTATGCGTTACGGAAAACAAACGCATTTGGTTAAGAAATCTTCGTGCCTTTGCCTGCCCCGTGAAACCATCAGCTTTTGTTGTTTCACTGGAGTGTCTTAGTGTGATAAATTCTGGGGTCTATCTTTTCCGGGTTAGGAGAATGCAGGGTTTACGAATTCATCAAGCGTGATTGCAAGTTCACAACGTCCAAATTGCCCGTAAAAGAGATCCGTCAAGGGCAAATCAGGATGGGACGATTCGGTTTATGTTATGAAGCTATCCGAAATCATTACAATAGATAAAATCATACCCGAACTCAGTGCAAAGGACAAGAAGGGTGTTTTAGGGGAACTGGCTGAAGTGATTACCAGTCATCATCCGGGTATCGACAAGGGAATGCTTGTCAAGGTCCTTGTTGAGAGGGAGCACCTCGGGAGCACGGGTATCGGCGACGGCGTGGCCATCCCACACGGTAAATTGAATACCGTCGGGCGTCCTATCGTGTCATTTGGGAGGAGCAAGCGAGGGCTCGATTTTGACTCGATGGATGGGCAGCCTGCATATCTCTTCTTCCTTCTCTTGGCCCCTGAAAATTCTTCCGGCGTACACCTGCAGGTCTTGACCCGAATCGCAAAAATGTTGAAAAAGAGCGCTTTCAGGAAAGAACTGATGCAGGCAGAAACAAGAGAAGAACTGTATCAGACAATTATTCAATCAGATGAGGAAACGTAGCTAATCGTGGACAGAACGTCGAGTTCCTTAACGAAAACATTGGACCACTTGCCGAGGTTTGTATTTGGCTGATGATCGGGCTCCTGATTATTTCACACTGTGACCTGGGGAAGGAATTGCTGAATGCAGCCGAACTGATTGTGGGACGGTTGGAAGCAGCCGATTCCATTTCCATCACCCAGACGACGGAAAGTAAAGAGATACTCGAAGAGATCTCCAAAAAGATACGTTCACTCAACCAGGGGGAGGGCGTTCTGGTGCTTACCGACATGTTCGGCGGCACGCCTTCCAATCTGAGCCTTTCCTTCCTGAATGATGAGAAGGTCGAGGTATTGACAGGCGTCAATCTTCCAATGGTTATTGCCGTTTCCAATGACCGGGATCGTCTGACATTGGGTGAGTTGGGGGAAAAGGCCCAGGAGGCAGGGAAGCGGAGCATCACCTTGGCCCGAAAATTACTGAAGACCGCATGAGTTGCCTGGCAGCGGTTACCAGAGAAAATTTTCCAAGGTTCCAGAGGGATCTCCTTGCTATTGAAAGGAGCTCCTTCCCCTCGCCCTGGGATGTGAGTAGTTTTTCAAGTGAGATCGACCGGGCGATTTCTCATTTCTGGGTCCTCACCATCCATGATGTCCTGGCGGGATATATCTGCTTCTGGATTTTCGCAGGCGAGGTTCATTTGCTGAATGTAGCCGTACAGGGGGCCTGCCGACGGAAGGGCGTGGGGTGGGAGCTCCTCTCCAAGATGTTTGAGGTGGCGAACAGCGAAGGTGTAGAGACGGCATGGTTAGAGGTCCGGCCTTCCAACCTCGCAGCGAGGTCCCTGTACAGAAAGGCGGGTTTCAGGGAGGTGGGCCGCAGGTTGCGCTATTATACCGATACCTCTGAAGATGCCATCATCATGTCCGTGGCATTAAAACATGATCGGAAGATCGAAGGACAGAACGGGTAGAAGGGTGATCAGCGCTCTTAAATCTTAGACCGGAGACGAGGGGTCCCGGCATATTACGGACAAGGAGGGAGAAGATGTCTCTTAAAGTGGGCATAAACGGTTTTGGGAGAATCGGAAGGATGGTCTTCAGGGCAGGAATTCACAACTCCGAGATTGATTTTGTCGCAATAAATGATCTCACCGACCCTGCAACGCTGGCCCATCTGTTAAAATACGACTCAGTTCACGGGACTCTCAAGGCTGAGGTCTCAAGCACGGAAAATTCCCTTATCGTTGACGGCAAAGAGATTGGGATATTTACCCATAAGGACCCCGCAAACATTCCGTGGGGCGATCTCGGGATTCAAACGGTCTTTGAGTGCACCGGACTTTTCAGAGATCGGGAAAAGGCCGCGGGTCATCTGGAGGCCGGCGCCAGGAAGGTCATTATTTCCGCACCTGCCAAGGGACCGGATGTCACCATTGTCATGGGGGTCAACGAGAACGAATACGATCCCAGAAAACATCATATTGTTTCCAATGCCTCCTGCACAACCAATTGCCTCGCCCCCCCGTGCAAGGTGCTGTTGGATAATTTCGGAATTGAGAAGGGATTGATGACCACGACCCATTCTTACACCGGAGATCAGCGGTTGCTGGATTTCCCCCACAAGGACCTGAGGAGGGCGCGGGCCGCCGCCCTCTCCATGATACCGACCACGACCGGCGCGGCCAAGGCCGTTGGCCTGGTCCTTCCGGAGTTGGTAGGCAAACTGAACGGCATGGCCATTCGGGTGCCTACCCCCAATGTATCGGTCGTGGACCTGGTCGCCCAGTTGAAGAAATCGGCGACGGCGGATGATGTCAACCAGGCGATGAAGAAGGCGGCAGAGACCCATCTCAAGGGGATCCTGGCCTTCAGCGATGCGCCCCTGGTTTCCATTGATTTCAATGGCACATCTGTTTCGTCCACCATTGACGGGCTATCCACCATGGCCATCGGGGATATGGTCAAGGTCCTGGCCTGGTACGACAATGAATTCGGGTATTCCAGTCGGATGGTCGACCTGGCTGTGCATATGGCGAATCGTTAATGAAAACAATACATACTCGGCGGCGTGAAGAGATGGGGTCGCCCAATAAGGGAGTGAACTGACAGATGTTTAAAAGAACGCCGATGATCGCCGGAAATTGGAAAATGAACCTGCGCCATTCTGAGGCGGCGGCGTTGGTGAAGAGCATTGGGGAGGGGCTTGAAGGCCTTGAGGGGGTCGATGTCTTGGTGGCGCCCCCTTTTACCCACCTGGCGCAGGTGAGGGAAGCCATTGGAAACGCCAGAATTTTTCTGGCCGGCCAGAACATGCACTGGGAAATGAGCGGGGCCTTCACCGGAGAGATATCCGGGAGGATGCTTCAGGAGGCCACCTGTACGCATGTCATCCTGGGGCATTCTGAAAGACGGATCCTCTTCAAGGAATCGAGCGAAACGATCGATCTCAAGGTCAAGGCCGCAACGTTTCTGGGCCTGATCCCGATCGTATGCGTCGGGGAGACCCTTGATGAACGAGAGGCCGGCCAGACCTTTGAGGTGATCCGGGCGCAACTCGATGAGTCATTTCACAACTTCAAGGCAGATCAATTGATGCGGCCTTCTACCATCCTGGCATACGAGCCGGTGTGGGCGATCGGAACCGGCCGAACGGCAACCCCGGGTCAGGCCCAGGAGGTGCATAGGTTTATCCGGGAATGGATAGAGAAAACCTTCAATACAGGCAGCGCAGCCCAGGTGCGGATACTCTACGGCGGGAGCGTCAAACCCGAAAATATCGCGGATCTCATGTCGGAGCCGGACATTGATGGAGCCCTTGTGGGCGGCGCAAGCCTCAAAGCGGATTCATTCGTTGAGATTATTCATTACAATGAAAGGTGATCGGAGCTGTTTTTTTGTTGCAAAATAGTTCATTTTGATTAATATGCGTCCAACAAAAGAGGTTCCGAACCTGCTGAGTGACAAACAGCATGGCATCAACATTACAGTGACGGCAACACGGCGTCAGGGGCAAGACGTGTTGGCGGAAAGAGACATCTAAATGACACCGGTCATCATCATCCTCCATGTTTGCATATGTGTGGCATTAATTCTGATTGTACTCCTGCAGAAGGGTAAGGGCGCCGGCATGGGGGCGGCCTTCGGAGGCTCCAGTCAGACCGTTTTCGGGAGCGCTGGCGCCACCACCCTGCTCCACAAGGTGACGACAGTCGTCGCTGTGGTATTCATGCTGACTTCTCTGGGTCTCTCGTTTCTCTTCAGCCAGGGGGGCACCTCTTCCGTCATGGAGAACGTGACACCCTCCCAACCTCCGGCAGCCGAAACCGGCACTGCGCCGGCGCCGAGCAGCGAAACCCAGAATAAACCGTAACACGAAGATGCTTGCCGAAGTGGTGGAATCTGGTAGACACGCTATCTTGAGGGGGTAGTGGGCGACGCCCGTGCGGGTTCAAGTCCCGCCTTCGGCACCATA
>CAYPDL010000132.1:0-10511 GCA_964409475.1 uncultured Desulfobacteraceae bacterium
ACTGCCGTCTCCATGCAATGAGCCAAGGTCTTGCGTCCTTTGGGAAAGAGACCCCAACAGGCCGCTTGTGTTGCGATACCTTCTATCAAAAGGCTAAAAAGTTACAGAACTTCAAATGTTTTCTGCCAGTCCTTTCGGCTTTCCCCTTGAAAAGGCGAACTCCGTGTCTATTTTTCTTGACAATCGAAATTCAGTCAGGCATAAAACTCTGTTTAAAATTTAAATTTTTATTGTTCCCACGCTCCTCTGTGGGGACGCATTTAGAAAGGATGTGGTTAAAATGGTTTGTTTAAGCGTAAAGCAAGGTCAGGAGTGTTACTTCATGACCAAGAAAGGCTGCGGGTTCAATGGCGGCACCTGCCATATCATTGTTGAGGCATGCGAGGGCTGTCAGAAAGTCGCAGAATATCCCACCGGCAAATACTGCATGGTATTCCCTGATCCCGCCGCCAAATGGCGTACGGGGGCCTGCAATACGGCGACCCATCTGCAAGCAACTGCTAAGAAAGATAACGGGAAGGTGAACCCGCTCAAGGCGTCAAAACGCGCGGCACGCTAAACTCTTCCTGATCACGGACAGACACAAAAGCCCTGGATGCTATTGGGAGTGATTGATGACCGCCTCAAAGGCGGCCACGCAGTCCCTGTCCCATTTGGTCCCTGCATGCTTTTTCAGTATGCCGAGGGCAACGTCCGGGGGTCTCCCTTTCTGATAGGGTCTGTCAGTCGTCATGGCGTCAAAGGCATCGGCCACGGCCAGTATCTTGGCGCCCAAGGGGATCTCCTTGTCCGTGAGCTCGCGCGGATAACCTTTGCCGTCGGGCCGTTCGTGGTGACAGTGGACATAACTAATCGCCGGTCCTAAAAAATCGAGGGCCTGGAGGATCTCGACCCCTGTGGACGGATGGCTGATGATCTCCTTGACCACATCAGGGGGATTCTTGGCCTCGTGAGGGCTGAAAAGCCGGTCCGAAAATCCGATTTTGCCGATATCATGCAGGACCCCCCCCAATCGGACGTATTCCACCTCCTCCTCGGGCATCCCCAGCCTGCGGGCGATTTGAACGGCAAGATGGGCGACCCGCTCTGTATGACCCTCGGTGTAGGCATCCCGGGCGCCCAGGGCACGGGCCATGGCCGAAACCGCATTGATGGTGCTCTGCCGGATCTTCTCGTTCAGTTCCTCCAGCTCTTTCACCATCAGCTCCAACCGGTATTCCCTGGCCTCCACCTTCACCATCATGAGAGCCATGGCCTCGGCAATGGCCCGTACCGGTTCGGGATGATCCTCCCGGGTCAGTTCCATGATATCGTTGGAGTATCTCCCCGCGGCGATCTCCTCGATGATCTCCAATAGCCGATCAACAGACATCATCCCATCCACACCTTCTCGGTTTTGGGGTTAGGTGCAAGGCGCAAGGGATGGAACATCATCCACCACCTACCTCCTCCTCAGATACATGAGGAACTCCCGGTTCCCTTTAGGCCCCAGGAGGGGTGACGGAATATGGCCTCGAATCTGCCACCCCGAGTCTTTAAAGAAGCGGGTCAAATGTTCGATGACCTCCCGGTGTAGGAGCGGGTCCCGCACCACCCCCCCCTTTCCGACCTTGCCTTTTCCCACCTCAAACTGGGGCTTGATCAGGGCAATGATAAAGCCGTCATCCACCAGGAGTTGGGAAACGGGGGGGACCACCTGTGTGAGCGAGATAAACGAGACATCGATGACCGCTCCGTGGGCAAGTGTTTTCAGACGTTCGGGACTCAGGTACCGTATGTTCGTCTTTTCAAAAATCTCCACCCTCGGGTCCTGCCGAAGGCTCCAGTCCAACTGGCCGTAGCCCACATCGATGGCGATAACCCTGCCGGCCCCCCGCTTGAGGAGACAATCGGTAAAACCGCCGGTGGAGGCCCCTACGTCCAGGAGGGTAAGGGACCGGACGCCTACTGAAAAGTGATCCAGCGCCGCCTCAAGTTTCTGCCCGCCCCGGCTGACATAGGGGGGGCGGGATTCCTTCAGGGAAATGGCCGCCTCATCCGAAACAGGATGTCCCGGCTTGTCAACCCGCGTCCCATCCACCAAAACGAGACCGGCCATGATCATGGCCCTTGCCTTTTCCCGACTTCCGGCAAGGCCCCTGTCAACCAGAAGGCGGTCCAATCTCGGCCGTCCTTTTCCGGTAGGCCCAGAAACCCTATTTCCACTCGACGGAGTGCGCCCGGTATCTTTCATGAGGGTTTAAGACTGGAGGCAACTGATTCGAGGATATTGTTCGGCGTCTGCATGAATCCCTGTTCAGGTGCGACACTGAACAGTCGGATGCAACCATCCATCATGCGAGCAGGCTCCTCGCCTCTCGCAGGATCCCGGCGGCGTCAAGCCCGTATTTCGCCCTCAGGATATCCTGAGGTCCATGCTCCACGAACATGTCGGGGAGCCCGATCCTTCTGATGCGAACATTTTTTAGGCCGGCGTCATTGAAGAGTTCCAGGACAGCCCCCCCGAACCCTCCCTGCCGGATATTCTCCTCCACCGCCAGGACCCGCCCCGACGATGCGGCTATATCCACCAGCCCACTATCCAGCGGTTTGACAAAGCGGCAGTTCACCACCCCCACAGAAACGCCCTCCTTTTCCAGGACGGCAGCAGCATCCAGCGAGGGTGCGACCATGCTCCCAAGGGCAAAGATCTGAAGCTCGTTCCCCTCCCTGAGGATCTCGGCCTCGCCCATAGAAAGCACCTTGTACTCGGGGTCCATGGCCGCCCCGACCCCCTTGCCTCTGGGATAGCGGATCGCCACAGGTCCCGAATGCTGCAGGGCCGTGTAGAGCATATGCCTCAATTCGTTTTCGTCCTTCGGCGCCATAAAGGTCAAATTGGGAAGACTCCGCAGGTAGGTGATATCAAAATGGCCATGATGGGTGGGCCCGTCTTCCCCCACAAGCCCTCCCCTGTCAATGGCAAATACCACCGGCAGATTGGGGAGACAGACATCATGGATGATCTGATCATAGGCCCTCTGGAGAAAGGTGGAATAGATGGCCACCACCGGCCTGAACCCCTCGGTGGCCAGCCCCGCGGCAAATGTCACTGCGTGCTGTTCCGCGATGCCCACATCGAGAAACCGTTCAGGAAAGGCCTGCGAGAACGCGGCCAGGCCGGTGCCTTCAGGCATGGCCGCAGTAACGGCAAACAGCTTGTCGTTTTTTCGAGCCAGATCCACCATGGTGCTTCCGAATATGGAGGTATAGGACGGGGGCGATTTGGGCCTGTCCTTCGGGGGCGAGCCCGTTGGTATTTCAAATGAACCCACCCCGTGAAAGTAGGCAGGGTCTTTTTCGGCAAACGCATAGCCCTTCCCCTTCATTGTCAGGGCATGGACCAGGACAGGACCCTCCAGATTGGCGGCATTGGTGAAGGCCTCGATGAGCAGGTCGAGGCGGTGGCCCTGTATAGGCCCGATGTATTTGAACTTGAAGGCCTCGAACATCATGCCCGGGGTAAAAAAGGTAATGAACGAGTCCTCGCTCTTGCGGACAAAACTGAGGATGTTCTCCCCCACGCCCGGCAGGGACTTGATGAAATTCTCCAGGTCCCTCCTCAGATTGACGAAGCGCTTGCCGGTCATCTTCCGGCTGATGAACGATGAGAATGCCCCCACATTGGGGGCTATGGACATGGCATTATCGTTTAAGACAACGATCAGGTCCTTTTCGGTCTCCCCGGCCTGGTTGAGGCCTTCGAAGGCCATGCCGGCGGTCATGGAGCCGTCGCCGATCACCGATATTACCTTGCTCTTCTCGCCCTTGAGTTCCTTGGCCGTTGAGATCCCCAGCCCCACAGAGATGGAGGTGCTGCTGTGGCCGGTATCAAAGGTGTCGTACGGGCTCTCCGACCTCTTGGGGAATCCGCTGATCCCCCCGTAGGTCCTCAGGGTGTGAAACCGGTCCCTCCGGCCCGTAATCAGCTTGTGGGCATAGGCCTGATGTCCCACGTCCCAGATGATCTTGTCCCTCGGGGCGTCAAAGACGTAATGGAGGGCAAGGGCCAGTTCAACGGCCCCCAGACTGGGCGCCAGGTGCCCCCCGGTCTTGGATGTGGTTTCGATGATCTGCCCCCGGATCTCTCCTGCCAGCTGTTGAAGTTCCGCAAGGGAGAATTCCTTCAGGTCCGCTGGGCTGTCGATAGTGTCCAGCAGCCTTTCCGTTGTCTTGGGTGTGGTCATTTTTTTCTCTCGATAATATATCTTGCGATCCGGCGAAGGGGCTCGGCCCTGCCGTCAAACGCCCGCAGTTCGTCTGTCGCCCCCTGAACCAGTTCCCGCTGAATGCTCTTGGATTGATCCAGGCCGAGGACCGCCGGGTAGGTCATCTTTCCCCTTTCTTGATCGGCCCCGGCCCGCTTCCCCATTGTCTCGCTGTCGCCCTCTATGTCCAGGATATCGTCTGAGATCTGAAAGGCGAGGCCGATTTTTTCCCCGTAGGATACGATGGCCCCGGATTGGAATCCGTCAGCGCCTGCCAGGATGGCGCCGGAGGCCACGGACGCGGCAATCATGGCGCCTGTCTTATGGGCGTGCATGAACCTGACGACCTCGAGGTCGGCAGACTTCCCCTCCCACTGAATATCGACGGCCTGGCCCCCCACCATTCCCTCGTGACCGGCCGCACGGGCGATCATCCGGATCGCCTGAAGCAGGGTCTGAGGGGGTACCCGCTCTGAAATCTCCGGCGAGGTCATGACGCTGAAGGCCTCGGTCAGGAGGCCGTCTCCTGCCAGCAGGGCAATCGGTTCTCCAAAGACCTTGTGATTTGTCGGCTTACCCCGCCTGAGATCATCGTCATCCATCACGGGGAGGTCGTCATGGATCAGGGAATAGGTATGGATCATCTCCAGGGCGCAGGCCACCGGCAGGACATCGTTTCCGGAACCGCCCACCGCCTCGGCCCCGGCCATACAGAGGATCGGCCTGAGCCGCTTGCCGCCTGCAAAGAGACTGTATCGCATGGCCTTTATGAGGTCGGATGTGAGCCCGTCAGATTCAGGAAAATAGCCCTGAAGGGCGGGGTCCACCAGTGCCCTTTTTTCGGCAAGATATGCCTTGAAATCAAAAACCGCTTCAGAGGACATCATGACTCTCCGTTTAACTCGAAGGGCGCTTCACTCAGTTTTCCGCCGCTTTCCTTTACAAGTTGCGTCACCTTTTTTTCTGCAGCTTCGAGTTCCCTGGAGCAGAACTTAGCCAGATCCATCCCCTCTTCAAAGGCCTTCAGGGAATCGCCCAAGGGCAGATCTCCCCCCTCGAGCCCCTGAACAATCTCTTCCAACCGCTGCATTGCCTCTTCAAATTTCTTTTCGGCCATGGCCCCTCGGGTAAAACTGGATATTGGATACTCGTTTTCCAAGTTTGAAGTTACGAGTTTGGAGTGCCTAAAGTTACAATAGGAAAAATCCCGATTTCAACTTTTAACTTTTCACTTCACACTCCACACTTCTCTCGGCGGGACGCTCCGCGTCCTATTCCAGGCCCGTTACACCTTACGCCTTCACAACGCCTACGATACGATATCCGATACGATACCCACGCAAAAACACAGATCACTGGTCTAAATGGAAAATCCTTAAATATCAACTAGTACCATATGCTCATGCTGTCAGCTCAGAATCCATCCCGGTTTCGACGGGAGAAAATCTACAGCCATCAGACCCCTTACTACCCGAAAAGGGGGAAAAATGCAAGTCCAAGGGAACATCGAAAAATCCCAGGCGTCCTTTCAGCCCCACCGGTACGGGACATGGTTTTGGTTCTGAGAGGGTAAATCCATAAAGCCCCTTTTTGTAACGATCCGGTCTGTTCAAATGCCTTGAAAGGTCCTTCAGCCAGTGCTCCCGGTCTGTATACCGGATAATACCTGTCATCATCACCTCTCCGATGATGGCGCCTCTCGGAAGATCCGGGGTTATCGCCGATTCAGCCAGCATCTCCATGTCTATTTGCCGGCCGGCATGGATCCAGATTCTCTGGGGAAAGGCCATAGTTCTCGGTCTCCACGACCTGATTTCAATGTTTTTGTCGCCATTCACAACGAGGGTTGCCCATGGCTGACGGATGGATAAGGCCTTCATTCGCCACCCTTCATATAAGTTTACAGCTTGAAGAGAATGTGTTGGAAGTTCCGGATCAAGGGATAGAGAAAGATTGCCTTTTTATAGCTGTCCTTCCCTGTTAGCTCTTTTTCAACGCCGTAGCCGTTGGTGATCCGCTCGTTGGCAGGATGATTGAACGCCCTCGAAACCCCTGGCCCTGCTATGTTGGATAATCGTACACACCTTTTCCGGTTTTTCTGCCCAGGTGACCCGCCTTGACCAGTTTTACCAGGAGGGGACAGGGCCGGTATTTGTCACCCAGTTCCCTGTGAAAGGTATGCATGCAGGCCAGCAGTATATCCAGGCCAAAGGCATCTGCCGCGGCCAGGGGGCCCAATGGAAAACCCAGGCCACGGATGCAGCTCCTGTCGATCTCCTCTGCGGTTGCAAGGCCGGTCTCGATGGCAAAAAAGGCCTCGTTGACCATGGGAAGATAAAGACGGTTGATGACAAAACCTGGCGAGTCTGAAACGGTCACGGTCTCCTTCCCGCACGTGTGGAGAAAATCGGTGACCGTGTCATGGGTCTGGTCAGAGGTGTCAGGCCCCCGCACGACCTCCACCAAGGGGGTCAGGGCGGCCGGGATCAGGAAATGGGTCCCGATGCATCGGTCCCGGCGACGGGTGGCTGCAGCGATCTCCGCAATCCAGAGGGTGGAGGTGTTGCTGGCCAGGATGGCTGAATCGGGGGCCGCCTCATCCATCCCTTGAAAGGTCTCTTTTTTGACCTGAATATCTTCATAGACCGCCTCGATGACCAAATCGGCATGCTGCACGGCCTCCCCCATATCTGTTCCAACGGTGATCAGGGATAGAACCTTTTCCCGCGTGTCCGGGTTGATCTTTCCCTTCTTCTCCTGGCCCTGCAAGAACGACTCAATGGTCCTGAGGCCCTTGTTTGCATTGTCCTGAGAGGTCTCGACCATAGACGTCTCAAAGCCGGCCATGGCGCAGACGATCCCGATCTGGCTCCCCATGGTCCCCATCCCGATGACGCATACCTTTCCGATGTCCATTCGGATTACCTTTCAATCACCGCTGTAATTGCCAGACCCCCGTCACACAGATGGTCCTTAATCCATATGGAGCGCCGCATTCTATTTTTTGCCCTGCTCCAGGACCACCAGGGCGTCTACGGCCACAGGTCGGCTACCCGAGATGATGACCGGGTTGATGTCGATCTCCTTGACGGCATCGTTTTCGAGCCCGATCTGGCCCACCTTGATCAGGATATCCGAAAACATGTCCAGGTCGGCCGCCTCCATGCCGCGCACCGCCTCCAGGATCTTGTGCCCCTTGATATCGTGCATCATTTCCAGTGCGTCCCGCCTTTCCAGGGGGGCCACACGGAAGGAGATGTCCTTCAGGATCTCGGTGAATATGCCGCCCAGCCCGAACATGACGCAGGGACCGAACTGGGGATCGCGGGTGAGCCCGATAACCAATTCCCGCTGGCCCTTGATCATCTCCTGGACCAGGACCGCGGCCCCGGCGCCCATGTGGGCCGTGATCTCCTCAAAGGCCGCGGACGCCTCCCCCTCATTTCGGATGTCCACCCTTATCAGCCCCTTTTCCGTCTTGTGGGCGATCTCCGATGAGCATCCCTTCAGAACCAGCGGATAGCCGATGTCGCGGGCCGCGCTTTTGAGTCCCTGGAGATCATTCACCAGGACCTCCCGGGTCACCGGGATGCCGTAGGCAGCCAGGACCTGTTTGGACTCGTATTCCGAGAGCGTGTTTCGCCCTTCCTCTAACGCCTTTGCTATAATTTCCATTCGCTTCTCCTTATGATCAAGTAGGATTTAACAATAATTCGAACCTCTGTTCTCTGATGATGCCTCCCCACTGTTCTACATCGCGAACCTCGGCCTCACTAAAACCATTGCGTTCATAAATCGACTGGGCCTGATTCAGACCCTCGAAAGTCCAGAGATAGATCCGTTTGTACCCCGCTGCCTTGCTGAAATCAATGGCTTTTGTAATAAGCGTCCTCCCGATGCCCTGTCCCTGCCGGCGGGGATCCACAATATACCACCGCAGCCTGGCATCCTCCGTCTGATCCGGGTCCCCGGCAATGGCGATGCACCCGGCGAACTCATCGCCTGAGACGGCATTCCACAACCCGTCTCTCTTTTCATCAAAATGGGACATGAAATCGGAGAGTTCGCGAGCCACCTGCCCCTCAAAGGAATGGTCCAGGCCCCAATATTTTTTGTAATACACCGCATGGAGGGTCGTAATCTGACCGATAACCCCCGGATAATATCCAATGATCTCTACAGCGTTTTCCATTTGTCAACTATCGAAGAGCTGTCGAATGTCAATACAATCCATATTCTCACCCGGGGGCCTGGGCACGGAACCACAAACCCAGAGAACTCAACAAACTCAACAAACCCAATAAACTCAAGTAACTCAAGTAACCCAACTAGCCCTAAAACCTGTCCATTTCTTCCAATATGCTCGCGGCAAATTCAGGGTCATTGATATGGGCTTGTGATTCGACGCACCGGATGCCTGCGGGCAGGTTGGCCTGGAGTGTTTCTGAAAATACCCGTCTTATCTCCGGGGCTTCCAGCGGACCTCCCGGGGAATCAAAGGCGGAAAACCCGCCCATGGGGATGAGCACCGATACCGGGCCTCTTGCCCTCCCACACAACTCCGCTATGCGGCCTGCAATGGCCTTCATCTCCTCCGGACCTGTAGCAACGGTGCTGATGGCCGCATTGTGCGCATGGAAACGCCGGCCCGGAAAGCGCTCCTTTGCCAGGGCAAGGGGGCCTGCCACCAGGAAGTCCGTATTGCCCGGAACCAATAGCGTAGGGACCCCCTTTTCAAGGGCCGCCAGGCCCCTGGTCGGACCCGCGTCATAATCGCCGCCGAACAGGTGATCGCCCAGCTCATGGAGCGAAAGGTCCACCACCACCTCTACCTCTTCATCGCGGATCAGCTCATCCATGGCCTCGCCGCCGGAACCCACTGTATGAAAGGTGATGACCTCCCTCCCCCTTTTCTCAAAACCCTCTCTCACCCTCAAGGCACACGCCTCGGTCGTCCCGAGGGTGGAGAGTGCCACAAGGGGAGACGTTTCACTAAGATCCTTCTTGATCCCCTTTACCATACCCGCCAATGCCAGGCCGCCCTCCCGGATCACCTTCCGGGTGATCCTGTTGAGACCGGAGAGGTCGCAGACCGAATGGAGCATCAGGATATCCTTGGTGCCCACAAAGGGGCGTGTGTTTTTTGAGGCCATGGTGGAGATCATGACCTTGGCAAACCCGATGGGAAATGTCCGCATGACCGCGGTGCCGAGGGTGGTCCCCATGGAGCCGCCGATCTCTACAACGCCTTCTATCTCCCCCTTCTCGTAAAGGAGGCCGGCGCACCGGATCGCACCGGTTATCATAACGTCCAATGCCTCTCCCTCGTGGCCGATATTCTGAACCTCGCTGAGGATGCTCCCGGCCGCCTCTGCCACACGGTCCCTGCCTATATCCACAGGGAAAGGGCTCTGTCCCCGTATCCCTGCATCCATGACGACGACGCCCAGGCCTTCACCCTCCAGGCACTCCTTCAGAAACATCGTCTCCTTCCCCTTTGTATCCATGGTGGCAATAATCAGAACGCGGTGTGTCATGTTTAAGTGGTCCCTCCTTCTCTATTCGGATTGGGTCAACCAAATAAAATCGTAACCGTTCACGGGTTCAGGGGTTCAGGGGTTGCCCGCTTGCCGACAGATTATTGATCCTTCGTAACTCTTTAGCCTCCTGATAGAAGGCGGGCAACATGACCGGGCCGTGGGGGTCTTTTTCACATGCCTAACGTGTTACGATCCTTCAAATCGTCTGTTCAGTCCGATGTTCCCTCCCCCGCTGATACCGGCGGACCTGCGCATAAACGGTCAAGGCCCGCTCCACGGTCTCGAAAAACGGGACCCCGGCCTGACACAGGGGCCGGGAGAAATCCAGATCGAATCCCGGGATATCCACGGCAAGGAAAGGCTTTCCGGACCCTCTCCGGGTCTGGATGATGGATTCCACGTACCGGTCATTCAGCTCCGGGGTCATTCCCCGGCCTATCGCCAGTATGGCATCTACCCCCGGATCATTTGCCAGGGCCTCTATGGTTCGGGCGTAGATGTCAATCTCCAGGGACGCCGTAAGCCCTACATCGACAGGGTTCCGCAGACTCGTGCCCGTAGGCGGAATGAATTCGGCCAGGGCCGACCGGGTATCCGGAGACAGCTCGGCCAACCTGAGGCCGGTGTTTCCGCAGGCCTCTGCAGCAGCTACGGCCAGCCCCCCCGGGCCTGAGATAATGGCGATGCGGTCCCCTGAACAGGAGGAGAGCAGCGAAAAGCCCAT
>CAYPDL010000133.1:0-10465 GCA_964409475.1 uncultured Desulfobacteraceae bacterium
GGCCCATCCCTGGGCAAGAGAGGAAAGAAAGCTGAAGTTCCACGCATTTTGTCATGTTAAAGGGCTCTTGATGCTGCATAACCACTTCCTTTATAAACGATCAACCCGTATCGATTATTGACCGAGGAGATATTGTGAAAATCCTGGAGGTTGATGGCCTCACTAAGTCCTTTGGAAATCTCGTCGCCTTAAAGGATATCTACCTGACGATCGAACAGGGCGAAATCCTTGGCCTCATCGGTCCTAACGGTGCAGGCAAATCGACGCTGGTAAATCTGATATCTGGAACCCTTTCCTATTCGGCTGGCGACATCCGTTTTCTTGGCAAATCCATCAAAGGCTTTAAACCCCATCAGATTGCAGAATTGGGAATCAGTCGAACATCCCAGATTGTTAGACCTTTTAATGAGATGACCACATTCGAAAACGTAATGGTTGGGGCGCTTTTTGGAAAGAAAGGAAAGAAAAAGGGAATGCGGGTTGCTCGGAAAAAGGCCAAGGAAATCCTCCAAGATCTGGGGTTGACAGGAAGGGATGAGATGCCGGCCGAGAGTCTGAATATTGCGGAGCGTAAGCGCCTGGAAAATGCCAGGGCCGTGGCTATGCTTCCCAACCTCCTCCTCTTGGATGAGGTATTGGCTGGTCTCAATCCGGTTGAAATGGATGAGGGCGTGAGGCTAATCAAACGGATCCGGGATTCGGGGGTAACCATCATCGTGATAGAACATGTGATGAAGGCCATTGCCGATGCGTGTGACCGGGTCCTTGTTCTCCACCACGGAGAGAAGATTACCGAAGGAGGCCCGGATATGGTTCTAAATCATCCGGATGTGATCGATGCCTATTTGGGAAAACGATATAAAGCGTTGGCAACCTGATTGAACTTCGTATAAGATTCCAGTTTAGGATTTTCAGTTTAGGAAATGAGCCCATGGACAGGGAACGACATTGGGATCAGCGGAATAGCCCCCCGAAACCTTGCACCTTAAACCCTAAACAGCATCAAATGGATGCATCTTCTATCGTGGCAGCATGGAAAGGTGTAATGGATGATACCGTTTTTGAAAAATGAGCTAAGGAGAAATTGGCTATGAGAAACGTAAGAAAAGTAAGACGAATTCGTTCTAAAATCTACTCTTGGGTTTGTATCTGTTGTACCCCTCTCATCCTCTCATTGATTTACTCTCCTTTAAAAGCGCAAGACATTGTCCGTTTTGGCGCATCGCTTTCCCTTACCGGTCGCATGGCCACAGAAGGACGTCTTGTAAAGGATGGATACGACTTCTATGTCAAGCACATCAATCAGAGGGGCGGAATACCCATAAAGGGTAAGCCATACAAGGTGGAGATCGTCTATTATGACGATGAAAGCGATCCCAAGACGGCGGCTCGCCTTGTGGAAAAGCTGATTGTGGAGGATCATATTCAATATCTTCTGGGTCCCTATAGCAGTTCCGCCACCTTTCCGGCAAGCTCGGTCGCGGAAAAATACAGGGTCCCCATGGTGGAGGCCCATGGTTCTGCGACAACCATTTTTGAGCGGGGTTACAAGTATGTTTTTGCAACCCTGAATACAGTGGACCAATACACAGGAGGCATTTTGAACATGGCGGCCGGGTTAAAAAACCCCCCTAAAACCATAGCGCTGATCAATGAAAATGCCCTGTTTCCCCAGTTGGCGATGGATGGGGGGGAGCAGCATGCAAAAAAGCTGGGCATCAACGTCGTTTATAAAGAAAAATATCCTTCCGGCACCAAAGATCTTTCCTCCATGTTAGCGGTCGTCCGGGAAAAGAACCCCGATATCCTTCTGGCAGGAGGGTATACGGCTGACATGATCCTGCTGGTGAAACAGGCAAAGGAAATGGGAGTGAAGCCAAAGATGTTCGGACTCATGCTTGGGCCCACCCTTCCCGGTTTTGTGAACTCACTGGGAAAGGATGCCGAATACCTCTTAGAGCCGATACAGTGGAGCGCAAACATGGCTTGGAAAGACGATGTGTTTGGATGGACGGCCTCCGATTTCGCACGCATTTTCGAAAAAGATTTCGGCTATGCGCCCGACTACCATCCACCCCAGTCGGCAGCCGCCTTACTGGTGTACCACCACGCATTGCAGAAGGCAGGGTTGGCAGATCCTCAAACCGTTCGCAACGCCATAGCGGACACAGATATTATGACATTTTACGGACCGATTAAATTCAACGAAAAGGGGATGAACATAGGGAAATCCATGGCAGTTATTCAGTTGCAAAATGGGAAGCCGGTCGTGGTATATCCGGAAGATTCTGCACAAGGAAAACTTGTCTATCCAATACCTTACCCCCACTAAGGGAAGTTACATAGTGACGTTATTCTGGCAAGTTCTGATAAACGGGATCCTTTCCGGCGGGCTCTATGCCTGCGCTGCCATAGGCTTCTCCGTCATCTGGGGGGTGATGAATCTGATTAATCTGGCTCACGGAAGTATGATCATACTTGGAGCCTATATCACCTACATGACAACTTCCACCATCGGCATCGATCCTTTTTTGACCCTCCCTGTTAGCGGATGCGCCCTCTTCATCCTGGGATTTCTGATACAGAAATACCTGATTAATCATGTCATCGGAGGTTCAATCTTCATGACATTGATCCTGACCTTTGGTCTGGATCTCCTTCTAATCAACGCCTATCTCCTCATTTTTTCAGCCGATCTGTGCGCCATTACGCCTTGGTATGCCGGCCTGGGGTGGGAATGGGGTAACGTGAAAATTCCCTACACCCGTGTGGGGGCGTTTGTCTTTGCCATAGGTCTAACCTTGCTCCTTTCCCTATTCATGAATCGGACAAAACTGGGCAATGCCATAAGAGCCACCAGTTTTGACAAGGATGCAGCATCCTTAGCCGGGGTCGACGTCTTCAAGGTATACGCCATTACCTTTGGCATTGGAGCCGGCATGGCCGGCATGGCCGGCACTTTGATGAGCGTTATGTACTCATTTTCCCCAGTGACTGGGGAAATATTTACCATGAAGGCATTCGTTATTGTCGTGCTGGGGGGTCTTGGCAGCATGCCCGGCGCCATTGTTGGAGGAATCATTTTGGGGCTCGCTGAGAATTTCGCTTCTGTGCTGCTTTCTCCGGGTTACAAGGATGCCGTCAGCTTCTTCCTCTTGGTGATCATACTGGTACTAAGACCACGGGGAATTCTGGGGAAACGCTTTTATGCTGAGGTCAGGGATTAGTCCACGGAGGAGGGGTGAAAAAGAAATCCGTTTTCCTTCTTTGTGTGGCAAGCGGGATATTCCTATCCTGCTGTCCCTTTTTCCTGAGTGCCTACTGGCTGCGTATCCTCACCAACATCTATATGTTTGCCATTGTCGCCGAGGCCCTTAATATAATTGCCGGTTACACGGGTTATCCAGCCTTCGGAAACGTCGTCTTTTTTGGATTGGGCGCCTATAGCACCGGTGTTTTAATGGTAAAATATCACATCCCTTTTCCCCTCACCCTCTTAGCCGGGATCGGGGTCTGCCTGTTGTTCACCCTCCTCTTTGGACTCCCTGTATTACGCTTGAAAGGCCACTATTTTGCCATAGCAACCCTCGGATTAAATGAAGCGACAAAAGCGTTAACGGATAACCTGACCGGACTAACCGGCGGCGGCATGGGACTGTCTATCCCCCTGCCTGGAGGAAGTGTGGCTTCAAACACGCAGTTCTTTTATTTTCTTTTCCTGGGAACCATGGCGCTCGTTGTTCTTGTTACCTATTTTTTGAGCAGGATCCGGTTTGGATATGCCTGCCGTTCGATCCGGGCTGATGAAGACGTCGCAAAGAGCATGGGCATCAATACAACGAGGATCAAGACCCTGGCTTGGATGATCAGTGCGGGATTCACGGGAATCGCAGGAAGCGCCTATGCATACTGGATGAGCTACATAGAGCCTTCGGCGGTTTTTAATATGACGATTGCCATTAAGGCGTTTGTCATGTTTCTCCTCGGAGGATCGGGAACAATCGTGGGGCCAATTGTAGGCGCCTTTTTCGTGGAGCTGGTCTCCATTTTTGCCTGGAGCCACTTATTGAACTATCATGTCGGGACATTGGGCTTGATTGTGATCCTAATCGTTCTTTTCATGCCCAGGGGTTTTGTCCCCTTCGTCCGGCAAAAGCTTTCCTTGCCCGCAAGGACAAAGGATGTGAAGAAGGAAAAAGGGTCATGGCCGGTGAGACAGGACATGAAGACCCAGCCAGGCCGCCTTCAACAGGGAGAGATTCTTTCACTGCATCGTTTAGCCTCGGGCTACAACGGGCTACAGGTGTTATGGGACATCGATCTTTCATTGAAAAAAGGGGAGTGGTTGGCAATTCTGGGCCCCAATCACGCCGGGAAATCGACTCTCCTAAAGACCATCGCAGGCTTGATCCGGCCTTTTCGTGGGCAAGTCCTTTATCAAGGCACGCCTATCCATGCCTGGCCGGTTCATCGTCGGGTAACCGCTGGGATTTCCTTGGCGCCAGAGGGGAGAAGGCTTTTTGCCGGGATGACCGTCAGGGAAAACCTGATGATGGGGGCCTTTACCCGGGATGCGCCTGCAGAAACCAGAATCCGACTCCAAAGCGTTTTCTCCCTTTTCCCAGTTTTGAAAGAGAGAGAGGATCAGATTGTGGGAACGCTCAGTGGAGGAGAGTGCCAGATGTGTGCCATTGGCCGTGCGCTGATGTGCCAACCGAATTTGTTGCTGGTTGATGAGATGTCGCTGGGTTTGGCTCCAGTGGTCGTAGACGCCCTACTGGAGGCATTGGTGACCATCAGGAAGGAAGAGGGCATGACACTTATGGTCGTTGAGCAGGACGTATATGCTGCGCTGGTATATGCGGATCGGGGGTATATTCTACGGGAAGGCAGGATTGTGAAAAGCGGGAACTCAAATTATCTCCTTCAAGACCCGAGCATTCAGAAAGACTATCTCGGATATGGAACGTAAAGACCGCGGTCAGAGGCCAGGAATGCCTCAGAAAAGAAACAACTTCGGCTTGGCGACGAGCTGCCAGCCGTTACATTGCCATTGACGACATTCACAAGTTGACACATGAGAAAGTTTATATTGAGACGATATTTTTGGCTGGCACGGAATACCTATCGTTATGACGGGTTTGCTTTTCTGCCGTGGAAACTGGCAGTGGAGGCCCTTTCTCCGTTGGGTTTCCTTAGTTTGGTAAGCTTCTACCAAAAAGATCTGACCAAGCCTTTAAAGACACCATCTGCCAAGTGTGACTTGACTGTGTGCCAGGCCCGGGGCACGGACATCGAGAAGCTCACGACGCTCATATATAACCGGTACTGTCAAGGGGAAAACAATGAAGATTTCATGAGTTGGAGAATCCAGGCCAAAATTTTTGATCTGTTGCGACGAGGTCATATCTGTTTTTTGGGAAAAATCGGCGGGGAGGTGGTCCACTACAACTGGATCTTTTTTCACTGGAATAACTCGGTACCGGGGCGGTATGTTCACCTGAAGGAAGATGAGGCCCTCCTGAATGAAGCGTACACGTCGGAACCGTGGCGAGGAAAGGCCATTCATACCCTGGTGCAGTATCATATGCTCTTGCACCTGCAAGAGGCAGGGTACCGGCGGGCCTATACCTACGCATTCACTGACAACCGGTCTTCTTTGAAGACCCATGACCGGCTTGGCTGGAAGCGAACCGGGCTCATGCTCTACTTTGTCACACAGAACGGTAATCGGGCAAAATTCTGGCGAATCTGTGGGACACTGGATCCCTTTATGGAAAGGCACATCCCATCGGATAGAACGTACAAAGGGGTATAAACCTTATCTAATTGATCGGTTATAGAATCTATTTAGAACCAGCCTTGGGCTTCTTATCCTTATCCTTATCCTTTGTAACAGTAGCATCAGAAACATAGCCTCCACCACCGGCTTGGTCATACCCCTTGGGTTGATCGTATTCATCGGCCCTTGCCATTTTGGCAGCCAAATCGATCTTAAGCCCATCCATGGAGAAGGAATTAATGACCGGTACGGCAAACGCCGTACCGACAATCACCTTCTTAATAAAATCCCTCTTGTCCGCATCCACTTTTTCCAGGATTCTTCCGTCTTCAAATTTCTTTTCCATAACACCTCAACTCCTTTCCAGAGCCTGCGGGCCGAGGAAATCACACGGCGACCAACTTCAAATCAAAAGCGAAGAAAATCAGGTCAACATCTCCTGAATCGCCTTCACTGCCCCGTCTAAATCCCCTATCCGAATTATAAGATTTCTACTCCTGTTTACAAGGCCGCACAAATCCCCCATCTGACCTTCCGGATTCACTTCAAAATCAGAAGATCGGAGTATCAGATTCTGGGCCATCTGCCATCTGGGGCACATCTCCATCCGTGTTTCTCTCCCACGGTTGGGCGACAAATAGAAGATGACATCCACGTATCCCCATTTGATTTGCCACCCAAAACCTGCATCTGGGGGAGCGAAATAGCAGGTTCTCACCCCGTATCCAGGGTAAGACGTCAGGTTTTTCCATATGGAATCCAGTTGGGGGATCAAGGGAATGGTTCCCTCCTTCAAATGAAATTTCCTCGGCAATGCAATGACTTGGTCTCTCCGAACCAGGACCCTTTCATCACCATGGGCATCCACACCCTCAAAAAGAAGTCTCGTTATCAGGGTCGTTTTGCCAGACCCCTTTTCTCCGGCCAGCAGGAAACGCCTCCTATTCAGAGTCCCACATGCCGCATGTATCTTGACAAGACCCCTCATGTGGTAAGCGAGACGAAAATTGACAAGCTCGTTTAAATAAAGGGTGACCCATTCAGGATCGGCGGAGGAAATAAGCGTTTCACCCTCCTCCACAATGACATATCGGCCATCCCTTTTCAGAACTTCAATCAAAACGTCCCCGGAAAAGGGCCTCTCTTGTTCAGCGCACACCTTCAGGTCCTGCAGCCTGCGGTAAAGTATTTCACAATTTGTAACGATCTTTACCCTGATCCCGAGGATATCATATTCGGTTCTTAACTGGATGTTATCAGCCCCTCTTGTTCAAAATTGTTGATGATACCCATCACCTCCTTTTCTGGAGGTTTGTCAAGCCCATAGCCCTTCTCTAAAATACCTATCATTTCAGGAACCGAGTGGTTTCCATCACAAAGTTCCAGCAGGAGGACAGCCGTATGATTCAGAAAATGAACCCTGTCTCGTTCCCTGTGATACACGATGTAACCGTCATCAGCTTCAAATATCTTCAGATTTGGATACTGCTCCGGGTTTCCCTTCATTTCAAGCCCCTCAAAAAGGTGTTCAATCCTCTTTTACACCCGTCTCATTTTCGTAAAATACCCGATCTCGACCCGTTCTTGGGTTCACAAACAACGCACTCTATCCTAATCTTTCTAAAATTATAACGCCTAATGCCATTTTGTCAACCAGAAATAATGACCTGTCATTCGTCCATCCACCTCTTTATTAACCAGACCAGCAGGTTTAATGACCGTCTAAAGGCTCATGAGAATTTCGTACCTGTTCTTGAGGATCGACAACGACCATGAGGCTATTTCAAGGGCGGGATAGACCATGATTCTTTTTGTGGATTCAAATCGCTCGCCGATCTCGTCTGGATTCGGTCCGTAAAGCCAGACCGCCACCGGCTTGTCTGGGAACTCCTCATGACGGTCGGCCATATGCCCAATGGGTTTCCAAGGGGCATCCACAAGACCTGTTTGGTAAGGGCCTACTGTTCCAGAATGCCCGCCTCCCTCAGGATCTTATCGAGGGCTGTCTCCTGATCCTTGTCAAGAGGACGCAGTGGGGGGCGCACCGGGCCGCCGTACATGCCGATTCGATCCAGAGCGGCCTTCAATCCGGCAATGCCAAAGCGGCTGGTGACCGCGGCATTGGCCGCGATGAGGCGTAGCTGGGTATCCCGTGCATGTCTCATATCCCCCCTTTTGAAATCTTCCACCATCTCGGCCAGGGCGTGAGGCGCCACGGCCGCAAGGGCCATGACGCCCCCAACCGCTCCGATGCTCAGGGCCGGAAGAAGGAAACTCCCGGAGCCCGCCAGTACCTGAAATCCATCGCCGCTACGGGAAACCACCTCTCCCATCTTCACCACATTGCCGGAACTCTCCTTGAGACCGATGATGTTCGGGTGCCGGGCAAGCTCAACGATTGTCTCTGCACTCAGATCAATCCCTGTGGAGGCCGGGACATTGTAGAGGATGATCGGAATCGGCGATTGTTCGGCAATGGTCGTATAGTGGGTCACCAGTGCATGGTGATCCATTCTCGCCTTGTAATAGTGGGGCGTGACGACCATGGCCGCATGAGCCCCCAACCGAGCGGCCTTTTCCGTAAGTTCGACGGTCTCCCCGGTGGCTTCGCACCCTGTGCCGGCGATAAACAGATGATCGGAACCGATGATCTGCCCGGCCGTCTTCCAGATCTCGATCTTTTCATCCGTCTTGAGCAACACGGCCTCGCCGTTGGAGCCGAGAACGACCGATCCTCTTAAAGGGGTCTTCTGCCATTTTTCCAGATTGAGCGCCAGATGGTCGTGGTCCACCCTCCCCCTGGCATCAAAGGGCGTGGGGATAGGAGGGAAACAGCCTGATAGTGAAATTGGTTTTGTCATGACACGTATCCTTTGTACTGTTAGAGGTTCATTGGGTTCATTGGGTTTGTTGAGTTTGTTGGGTTTGTCGGGTTCAGGACGCCTGGGGTCTGCGGCTGACAAGGGCATGGCGGATGCCTCGCAGGGCCCGCTCGGTGCTGGGATAGACCGGGATCCCCGCTTCCTGGAAACGGTCCCGCACCCCCCGCGACACGGCCTCGACTCCGGCCTCAGACAAGAGGTGTGCCCGGTTGTCAAACACCATAACCACTTCCTTTCCCGTCTCCCTTTTCAAACCGGTCAGCGGTTCGATAAGGGCCCGGAGATAACTCCCGCTGACCAGGGGTTCCGGGCTGTTCATCATGTAAAAAGGCATCTCCACCTCAAGGGTTCTCAGGAGCATGACCACGATCAGTACGTCTACCGGCTCCCTGACCAGGATCTCTTCACACAGGGCTGTGATGGTCTCGACCGGCAGGGCCGGTGATCCGGTATCCAGGGGGTTCATCATGCTGTTGCCCGGGGTGGGGAAAAAGTGCCTGAGCCGCTTCCGGGTCACCGGGCTGAAGAGAGGGACTTCAAGACCCCACCGGCTGGCCAGATCGGAACTGAACACGCCGATGGCCCCTCCGCCCCCCAGAAAGGCAATCCGCGGTCCCATGTTCTTCAGATAGTTAAGCGCAACCAGGGTATCCAGCATCTCATCAAGCCCTTGGACAGGCGCCGCTCCGGCCTGGCTCAGGACCCCATCCCAGATCCCGGCCTCCCCGGCCATGGAACCGGTATGGCTCTGTGCCGCCCGACTTCCCAGGGGCGTCAGCCCGGCCTTCCAGACAATCACAGGTTTCTTCCATGTCGTTCGCCTCAGAACATCCAGGAACCTCCGGCCGTCACGCACGCCTTCGACATAGGCGGCGATATAACGGGTTTCCGGATCTTCGGCCAGATATTCAAGGAGACTGACTGCATCCAGATCGCAGCCGTTTCCAAACGAGATCACCTTGCTCAGCCCGATTCCCAGAGAAGGGGCCTCGTGGCCAAGGTCCGTGGCCACGCCGCCGCTCTGGGAAATCATCCCAATCGGTCCCGCCTCGCGACAAAAATCAAAGCCGGGGAGGAGGGTCAACCCACCCCGCGGAGCATGAATGCCAAAGCAGTTGGGGCCCACCACCCGGATCCCTTGTGCCGAGATACTTGCGACCTCAGCCTCAAGTGCCACATCCTCGACCCTACCTGTCTCGCCAAATCCGGATGAGTGAACCTGTGCGCCCGCCACCCTTCGATTGAGGCAATCCCTCAAGACCCCGGGCACGGCCCTGGCAGGGACCGATATGGAAGCCAGATCCACCGGGCCCTCCACATCACAGAGTCGCCTATAGACCTTCAACCCCGCAATCTCTCCACCCTTCGGCGAAATCGGGTACAGCCGCCCCCGATAGCCATACCGGATGTGACTCAATAATATGAACTGTCCGAACGAGGCCGGTGTCCCGATCCCCCCGAACAGGGCAAACCCCCGAGGGTTGAACATGCGGTCTAACTGTTGACGTTCCTCAGATGTCATCTTTATCCACTGAAATCCGCAGGCATTTTAGATCACTTCAGGCAAATTTTCACACTGTCGGCGTGAGGGAGTATAGGGCGGCAGGGCGGGTGTGTCAAATGCAAAACACCTCTCCCTTTTCCCGATCCGGATTGACCCCAATGAGCGACTGCCGCACTGCCGATGCGTTACGGTGTCACAGATGTGCGCTATAGGAATAATTCAACGTCTCGGAAATTCTATAGCTCAAGTTTCGCACCCCTTCGCGTTCCAGACCGGGAGGTATCAGGTCCGTGGGGA
>CAYPDL010000134.1:0-10394 GCA_964409475.1 uncultured Desulfobacteraceae bacterium
AGGTACGGCAGAACCTGTTCGAGGCCTATGGCGAACGTTACCGACCGACAGCGACTCAGTTAAACATGGTCCGTGCAGGCCGCTTCGGCCGCAAGAGCGGCCGCGGCTATTACGACTATTCAGGAGGTGATAAATGATCGGTTTTGCACTCAGTGAAGAACAGCGCATGTTCCAGAAGACTGCTCACGATTTTGCGGTCAAAGAGCTGCGCCCCATCGCACTCGAATGTGATCGTCTCGAAACATACCCGGAGGACCTGATCCGGAAGGGCCACCAGGCCGGACTTATCTCGTTTCACTTCCCGGAAGAATACGGCGGGGCCGGGGTTACGGATCGGGTGTCATGGGCCATTGTTCGCGAGGAGTTGTCCTGGGGTTGTCCAGGCCTCTGCATCGCCATGATGGCTTCCAATCTGGCGGCAACACCCATTCTGTACATGGGTACCCCTGAGCAGAAGGAGAAGTATCTGACGCGCCTGAGCGATCCAGAAAACACTACCCTTGCGGCCATGGCCATGACCGAGCCCGATTCAGGGAGCGACGTATCTTCCATCCGGACCAAGGCCGTCAAGAGAGGGGATCGGTATGTCTTGAATGGAACCAAGACATTTATCACCAATGGCGGTATCGCCGATGTTACGGTTGTATACGCCCGAATGGATGGTAGTTCCGGCATGGAAGGGATGACTGCATTTATCATCGATGGTCGGCCCAAAGGCTTTTCCATGGGCAAGAAAGAGGACAAAATGGGCATAAGGGCCAGCCACACCGCTGAGCTCATCCTCGAGGATGTGGAGGTTCCCGAAGAAGATCGGTTGGGGCCCGAGGGCGATGCATTCATGCTCTCGATGAGAATGTTTGATGAAAGCCGGATTATGGTAGCAGCCTTAGCCCTGGGCATAGGCCGGCGTGCCCTCGAGATTGCTGTTGACTATGCCAGCGAGAGAAAACAATTCGGTAAACCCATCAAAGCGTTTGAAGGCGTCTCCTTCAAACTGGCCGACATGGCCACCCGCCTCGAGGCCGCCCGGCTTCTGACCTGGCAGGCGGCCTGGCTGGCTTCCCAGAACGGCCGACGTTTTACCAAGGAAAGCGCCATGGCAAAATATTATGCTACCGAGGCTTCGTGCTGGGTTGCTGACCAGGCCATCCAGATCCTAGGCGGTTACGGCTATATGCATGACTACTCGGTAGAAAAGCTTTACCGCGATTCCCGGGTCTTTCGCATATTCGAGGGCACTTCGGAAATCATGCGTCTGGTCGTGGCCCGCGAGCTTTACCGGAAATAGGAGGCAGGGCATGGCTTACCAATATCTCAGAGTGGAAACAGCGGACAGGACTGGGCTGATTACCGTGGAGTTCCCGCCGGCCAATGCCCTGGCCCCGGAGGTTCGAGACGAACTGCAGGCCGCCGTGACCGATTTGTTCGATCGGGACGATGTCTGGACCTTGATCCTCACCGGAGCCGGAGAAAAATTCTTCATGGCCGGGGCCAATATCCCGTCGCTTTTAAAATTGGAACCGGATACGGCTCTGGCCCGGGTCCAAGCAGCCAGGCAGCTCTTTGACTTCATAAGTGATTGCCCTAAGCCGATAATTGCTGCTATCAACGGGCTTTGTCTGGGCGGCGGCCTGGAACTGGCCCTGGCCTGCGACCTGCGCCTGGCTGCGGATCACGTTAAATTGGGGTTGCCCGAGGTCAATCTGGGCCTCATGCCGGGCGGCGGCGGGACCCAGCGGCTGTCGCGTCTGATCGGCCCCGGTCTGGCCCGGTATCTCACTTTCACCGGCCAGACCCTGACCGCGGCCCGGGCCTTGGAAGTGGGCCTGGTCGAGCAGGTCTTCCCAGCAGAAGAATTGATCCCCGCGGCCAAGGAAACGGCCTCTTTGATCAACAGCAAAGGACCGTTGGGCGTCCGCGCGGCGAAAAAGTCTATAAACGCAGGGCTGGAAATGACCCTGGCCCAGGGCCTGGACCTGGAAAACCGGTTGTGGAGCGGGCTTTGTGGAACCAGGGACATGAAGGAAGGGGTGACCGCCTTTTTGGAAAAACGCAGGCCCGCATTCGAAGGCCGTTGAGGAAAAAAATATGGATTTCGATTTACCTGAAGAACTGCAGCTCATGCAGACGACCATCAGACGGTTCGTCCGACAGGACCTTGACCCTATTGCCCAGCAGATCGAAGAAGAAGACCGGATACCTGAAGGGATTGTGGCCAAGATGAGGGAACTCGGGCTTTTCGGCATGTCTATCCCCGAAGAATACGGCGGCCTGGGGCTTTCCGCCCTGGGCGAGTGCGTGGTGTACGAGGAGATATCAAGGGCCAACGCTTCTTTGCGCACCCGTTTCAGTACCAATAACGGCATCGGTTCTCTGGGCATTCTCTATGACGGCACCAAGGAACAAAAGGAGCGATACCTGGGCGATATTGCCAGCGGAGAAAAGACGATCGCCTTTGCCCTGACAGAGCCTGACGCGGGGTCTGATGCCTCGGCCATCAAAACCGTGGCGGTCCGCCGGGGCGACGAATTTGTAATCAACGGGCGGAAGATGTTTATTACCAACGGGGCCATAGCGGATCTGGTCACGGTGATAGCCCTTACCGACCCGGAGAAGCGGGCCAGAGGCGGCATCACGGCGTTTGTCGTAGAAAAAGGGACCCCGGGCTTTACCGTGGGCAGGCACGAAAAGAAGATGGGGCTGCGCGGTTCCACCACGACCGAACTCATTTTTGAAGAGTGCCGTTTGCCGGTGACCAACGTCATCGGAGGGGAAGCCATGATCGGTAAGGGTTTCCATACAGCCATGCGGGTTTTGGATAAAGGACGTCTGACCCTGGCCGCGGCCTCGGTGGGCATGGCCCAGAAGGCCCTGGAACTGGCGGTAAGCTATGCCAAGGAACGCATCCAGTTTGGACGTCCTATCGGGCAGTTCCAGCTTATCCAGGGCATGCTCGCCCAGATGGCCTCGGAGGTCTTCGCCGGTCGGCAGATGGTGTGCCGCACCGCATGGGAAAAGGACCAGGGTCATCAGATCAGAATGGAGGCGGCCATGACCAAATTGTTTTGCACCGAAATGCTGGGTCGTGTTGCCGACTTGTCCTTACAGGTCCATGGCGGGATGGGTTACATGAAGGAATTTCCGATTGAGCGTATCTATCGTGATGCCCGTGTGGTACGGATTTACGAAGGCACCAGTGAGATCCAAAAAATAGTTATCGCCAGGGAACTGCTGAAGGACTGACAAAAATCACCTGATCCAAAATGCGGTGCGTCCTTAAATAATCGAATACCTGAATTTTGCACCAAATGACGCTGAAAATACTGTAGGACTTTGTGAGCCCGATAATTACTGATATCCCTTTGGCGCAAGAAAATCTCGACCTATACTAAATTAGACGTTAGAGAGATCTTTCCATGAGCAGTGGTATGACTTAGGTATCTGGAAGAGCTTACAATCTGACATAAGAGCCACAACGTCCAACATCTCCAAAGTTTGAGGGGGTCGTGAAACGCCGCCATATATCGTGGTCACTCGCCATGATAGCGTAGGACGGTTGTGTGTGAACTGAGAATGTCAGTTCCATTTTTGACCGCCGGGCACGTCGTCTCCTCGGACATCTTTACATCATATGGAGACGTCATAGCATCATTAAGCCAAAGACAAGCCCAAGTTTGTGGTAGCGGGCTTCTCCGCACACGCAGGGATCGACCCTTAAAGTGGGGGGCGGCTTTCAGGGCTGAATGGTCGCCCGAAGGGTGACAGGATCGAAGCCACGCTCCACTTCGATACTCAAGCCATTGCTGAGACGGATATGGACCGCGGCCGATGATTTCTTCTTATTAGGGCACGCGTTCAACAAATGCTCGGAGATGTCTGTTACTGATCTCCCCGTTTTGAAAACGACGCCGCCAATGATAGAATCGCTAACGATTGATCTGGTGTTCCCTGCAGAGTGCGGCAGCGCTCAAGCCGCTGACGATCTGTTTGCTTCCCAGACTTCGCCAGTATGTAGATCGTTTTTGTTTGGTCATCATGGATACCCCCTTCAAACATGTTGTATTCGGGGGCACCATAGCAGAGGAATTTAGTCGAAGAAAGATGGGTTGGTCCGACGCTTACCAAAACATCAAGACGATTGATCTGAGGAATCAGGTTCAGCGGAGGAGATTTCTCCCAAGCCATGGAGCAGGGGGTTTAAGACCTTTACGCCCTTGACGGTGAAGCGGGATTTCCCGTCGTAGAGGACAAATCCGCTTCTGCACCTGTTCCCCATGGCAGCTTGAAACTGCTCAAGCCCTTTGATAAAATCAGGGGTAAAGGTAGCCGCGGACTTGATTTCCATGGGTATCAGCGACCGGTTTTCATTCAGGATCAGATCTACCTCGACCCCATGGGAATCCCGATAAAAATAGATTTCAGGTCGATTTCCTTGATTCAGCCGCAGCTTCAAGAATTCAAGGATGATGAGATTTTCATAGAGTCCCCCCCGAAGGCGGTCCCGTTTGACCTGCTCGACGGTTTGGATGCCCAGGAGATGTGCGGCAAGCCCTGTATCCGTAAAGAAAATTTTTGGGGATTTAATGACCCTCTTGCCGATGTTCTCAAAAAACGGCGGCAATTCAAATAGCACGAAGGAGGCCTTCAAGACGCTGATCCAGTTTTTGATGGTCGTCGCCGATACCCCCACATCGTTGCTCAAGGATGTATAGTTGACCACCTGTCCGGTACGACCGGCGAGCAAGACCAGGAACTGCTCAAAGATGCGGAGGTCTTTCAGATTGATGAGGGCACGGACATCCCGTTCCACATAGGTTTGGATATATCCATTATAAAAACGGGCTGGTTTCAGCTCTTGCTCGTGAACCCTGGGAAAGGTCCCGGTGACCACCAGATTGAGCGCCTCCCAATCCTTTTTATAGGTTTTCAGCTCAGAAAAGGAAAAGGGTAGAAGCGTCAATACGGCTGTTCGCCCTGCAAGCGTCTGGCTGATGGCCTGCTGGACCTCGGGCTGATGGCTTCCCGTCAGGATGAACATGCCCGGTTTCTGTTTGTCATCCACAATGCCCTGGACATAGGAAAGCATCTGCGGCAACCGCTGAACCTCGTCCAGGATCGCTCCTTCAGGCAGTTCCCGAAGAAATCCTCTCGGGTCGGCATCTGCGGCCAGGCGGATATCCGGATCCTCAAACGAAAAATATGGCTTGTCTGGAAAGGCCATCCGTACCAGGGTCGTCTTTCCAGACTGCCGAGGCCCAATGACCGTAACTACGGGATACTCTCGGGCCGCTTCCAGGAGTTCATGGGTGATTTCTCTCTGAATCATGGCGAGTTTGTAACTGAGAAGCCTGAAAATGTCAAGTACAACTTTGGATTTTCACAATCTAAGGCGGCCATCATCGGGCGTGCGTTCTTGGCGAAGCAATATCAACTGTGCGGCATTGTCCCGGTTTTGGTTTTTAGAGCAGGCGATGAGATGAGGCATTTCTGCTAAGGTCGAGAGCTACGGCTGATTACAGAATCGAAGATATCACCTCATCGCTGGCCTTTTTTCCGCTTGCCCCGGAATACGTTACTGTAGTATCCATAGTACACCTTTAGCTCATTTTAGCCACACTTCAATCAGTGAACGATTCTGACCATGCAGATTTGGAACGGTTGGGGGGATGAACATTTGACGATGGGGTTGGCCCCGGGCGCCATGGATCTCCTGCGAGACCGGACAGGGGAAGGAAGGCCCCGCAGGGACATCTCCCTTGAAGAGGCCCTGGCTCGTGTGCCTGACTCTCGGATTCCCGATCATCCTTTGATAACGAGGGACAAAAAGGAACGTCTCGTCCATTCCCACGGACAGAGCCTTCCGGACTGGGTCGCCCTTCGGCAGGGCGGCCTTGAGCGTTTCCCGGACGGCGTCGCCTTCCCCACGACCGGCCAGGAGGTGGAGGAGCTTCTCGGTTTTGCCGCGAAACGCGATTTTGTGATCATCCCCTATGGCGGCGGGACCAGCGTGGTCGGTCACCTGACCGTTCCGACCACGGACCGACCGGTCCTGAGTCTGTCTCTTGAACGGCTGAACCGGCTCATTTCCTTGGATGCCCGCAGCCGATTGGCCATGTTTGAGGCAGGCGTCAGAGGTCCCGACCTGGAGGCCCAGCTCAGGGCCTACGGGTTCACCCTGGGGCATTATCCCCAATCATTTGAATACGCCACCCTGGGCGGATGGGTTGCCACCCGTTCCAGCGGGCAGCAGTCTTCCCATTATGGAAGCATCGAAACCCTCTTTGCAGGGGGCGAGATGGTTACCCTTAGGGGCCCTCTGACCTGCCCGCCATTCCCTGCGTCGGCAGCCGGACCCGATCTGAGACAGGTGATACTGGGGTCTGAAGGGCGACTGGGCGTCCTGGTGAAGGCCATCGTGAGGATCTCCCCCCTCCCGGAGCGAGACGCGATATGGGCCGTCTTCTTTCCTTGCTGGGAAAGGGCCGTTGAGGCTGTGCGGTCTCTGGCGGGCGCTCGGGTGCGCTGTTCCATGATCCGGCTCAGCAATCCTATGGAAACCATAACCAACCTGGTCCTGGCCGGCAGAGAACAGATGGTTTCCCTGCTCAGAAGATACCTTCGTCTCAGACATATCGGGGATGCAGAAGGATGCCTGTGCCTGATCGGGTTTGTGGGATCGCGCCAACAGGTGGCGGGTGCGAGGCGCCTGGCATTTTCCATCCTCAGGAAGCACCGGGGGGTCTCGGTGGGGAGATCCATCGGAGAGGCCTGGAAACATCACCGTTTCAGGGCGCCTTATCTGAGAAATACGCTCTGGAATATCGGCTATGCCGTCGACACCGTGGAGACGGCCGTAACGTGGGATAAGGTCACTGAAACCATGGACGCAATAGAAAGGGCCATTGCCGAAGCTCTGGGCCAGTGGCACGAAAGGGTGCATCTCTTTTCCCACCTGTCTCATGTCTACCCCACAGGCTCAAGTATCTATACGACCTTTCTATTCCGGATCGCAGACAGCCCGGAAGAAACGATCGCACGGTGGCAGGCCCTCAAGACATCGGCAAGCCGGGCGATTGTCCGTTTTGGCGGAACCATCAGCCATCAGCACGGGGTCGGTCTCGACCACCGTCCTTATCTGGAAGCGGAAAAGGGCTCCGCGGGGATAGACATTCTCAGGCAGACCTTTGGCCACATGGACCCGCATAAACAGATGAATCCGGGGAAGCTCGTTGAGGGATAAAGCGATGAGACTCGAGGACCTGTCTGAAGACTGGGATCTCATTGTCATCGGTGGCGGAATCACCGGTGCAGGGATCTTATCCGTGGCCGGTCGCATGGGGCTGCGGGTGCTTCTCCTGGAAAGAAATGATTTTGCCTGGGGGACATCGAGCCGGTCTACCAAGTTGATCCACGGGGGATTCAGATATCTCAAGGAGGGCAAAATACACCTTACATGGGCCTCTGTGGAGGAGCGCGAGCGCCTGCTGAAAGAGGCCCCGGGGCTGGTAGAGAAGTTAGGGTTCCTCCTCCCCGTTTATCAGCACAGGGGCCTCGGCAGATGGGGCTTAGAGGCCGGTTTTACCCTGTACGATCTGATTGCCCGAAAAAGGGACCACCGGTTCTACGACGCCGAGGCCTTTTCCATGCTCGCTCCCCATATGAACCGGGACCGGCTGGTTGGCGGGTTTACGTTTTTTGACGCCCAGGTGGATGATGCCAGGCTGGTCCTGCGATTGATAAATGAGGCGCGGCTTTTGGGTTCTCATGTGCAGGCGCTGAATTATGTAACGGTCAACCAGATAAAAAGAGACCCCTCCGGAAGGATCTCGGGCGTGGAGGCAATGGATACGGAGACCTCTGTTCAAAAAGGGCTTTCAAGCCGGGCGGTCATTAATGCCACCGGCTCCTGGGCAGAAGCGCTCCACCCGTCACCCGATCCGAAATGTCACCTTCGCCCCCTGCGCGGAAGCCATATTATTTTTCCGTTATGGATCCTGCCGACGCATTTCACCCTCAGCTTCTTTCACCCTGCGGACAACAGGCCGATAGCCGTCATCCCCTGGGAAGGCGCCCTCCTTGTGGGGACAACCGACATCGATTATAAGGGAGACCTCCTGACCGAGCCCACGATTACTCCGGCTGAGGTCTCCTACCTGATGGAGGGTCTGCATGACGCCTTCCCACACATCGATATCTCTCTAAAAAATTGTCTCTCTTCATTTGCCGGGATCCGACCGGTACTCAGCCATGGGGAGGATGATCCATCCAAAGAATCCCGCGAACATGTCGTATGGGTCGATAACGGACTCGTGACGGTTACCGGGGGCAAGCTCACCACGTTTCGAAGACTGGCCTTAGACGCCCTGAAGGCAGTTCGGCCCTTTCTCCCCTCAGACAAAACCAACCCCTGGAAAGGCCCGCTTTTTTCTCCGGTTCCTTTCAAAGCCGATACGCATCGCGGCATTCCGCATCATGCCTGGCAGCGGCTTTGCGGCAGATATGGGAGTGCGGCTGAGGAAGTGATCATCAATGCCGCCCCGGAGGATCTTGAAACCATTCCGGGGACGAAAACGCTGTGGGCCGAACTCCCCTTTGCGGGACGTCATGAACAGGTACGCCACCTTTCCGACCTGATGTTGAGACGGGTCAGGCTCGGACTCCTCTTGTCGTCAGGCGGGGCTCGATATCTGGATCGAATACAGGATCTGTGCGCACCGGTCATGTCGTGGGATGCAGCGCGCTGGAAAACGGAAAGAGCTGCATACCAAGGTCTGTGGAAAAGTAAGTACGCCTCTCCTTAAAATCAGTGAAGAATATGGACTTGCATGAATGATAAAGATCTGATATTGGCCATCGATAACGGGACCCAGAGCCTGAAGGCCCTGATGTTTGATCTCGAAGGGAACCTGCTCTTCAAAGAGAGGGTGCCCTTCAAGCCCTATTTTTCCACATATCCGGGTTGGGCCGAGCAGGACCCGCTCTTGTTCTGGCAGGCCCTCTGTCAGGCCTGCAACCGTTTATGGGACCAGAGAGGCGTTGACAGGGAACGGATTGCCGGTGTCGCCCTCACCACCCAGAGAGGAACCGTCGTAAACGTAGGCAGGGAAGGTCAGCCGCTTCGCCCGGCCATCCTCTGGTTGGACCAGCGAAAGGCCTACGGACTGCCCCCGGTCGGCGGGATGTGGGGATTCCTGTTCAGGGTCTCAGGGGTAAGCAACACGGTGGCCTATCTTCAGGCCGAGGCCGAAGCCAACTGGATACACGCGAACCAGCGCGAAATCTGGGATAAGACCCACAAGTTTCTCCTCCTCTCGGGCTACCTCACCTACCGCCTGACCGGGGGGTTCGTTGATTCGGTCGGCTGCCAGGTGGGCTATGTTCCGTTTGACTACAAGCGTCTCAGGTGGTCATCGGCCAGGGACTGGAAATGGAAGGCCGTGGCCGTGGAGCCGGATATGTTGCCGACCCTTCTCCCGCCGGGCAAGGTCCTGGGCCACATTACACGGGACGCGGCTGAAGAAACCGGCATTCCGGCAGGGCTTCCGCTGGTCGCAGCGGCCGCAGACAAGGCGTGTGAGGTGATCGGATCAGGGAGTCTGGACCCGTCCGTCGGCTGCATCAGTTACGGAACCACGGCGACCATTAACGTCACCCATGACAGGTATATGGAGGCGATCCGGCTCATCCCCCCCTACCCTTCTGCGGTCGAGGGGCGCTATTCCATGGAGGTCCAGATCTTTCGCGGGTTCTGGATGGTCAACTGGTTTAAGGAGGAGTTCGGATATCCGGAACAGCAGAAGGCGGAAATCGACGGCATGGAGGCCGAGGCCCTGTTCGACCGGCTGACGGAAGATATCCCGGCAGGCGCCATGGGCCTGATGCTTCAGCCATACTGGACCCCGGGGATAAAGACGCCGGGTCCGGAGGCGAAAGGCGCCATTATCGGGTTCGGCGATATTCATACCCGGGCCCATCTGTACCGTTCCATCCTGGAAGGCCTGGCATATGCGCTCAGGGAGGGAACAGAGCGGATTGAAAAGCGAACCCGGGTCCCGATCAGATACCTTCGGGTATCGGGCGGGGGTTCCCAGAGCAGGGTCGCGATGCAGGTCACGGCGGATGTCTTTGGTATTCCCACGGCCCGGCCTTCTGTCTATGAGACATCGGGTTTGGGTGCGGCCATTGATGCGGCCGTGGGACTGGGTCTTCATAGGGATTTCGAATCTGCGGTAGCGGCCATGACCCACATCGGAGAGGTCTTCGAGCCGGACATGAAGGCCCATCAACTCTACGATTCCCTGTACGGCCAGGTTTACAAAAAGATGTACAAGAGCCTTAAACCCCTTTACAGACGCATCCGGGAGATAACCGGTTATCCGGCGTAGAGGATACTA
>CAYPDL010000135.1:0-10042 GCA_964409475.1 uncultured Desulfobacteraceae bacterium
ACCCAAAATTATGCCGATGGTAAGAAGGAGTCCGTGGGCGATCAGGGTCTGAATCGTCAGTGCCTGAGCAGGTATGATCCCTGTATGCGAGAGGTATTCACCCCACAGAATCCGCATGGCCTTGAATGTCAGGGGAAACGCAATAAAAGAGATCAGGATCAGCCGGGAAAAGCCCACCCCCTGAACCAGAAAAAAGACACAGATGAAGCCCGTCAGCATGATGGCGCAATATGGATACCTGGAAAGAGCCGGCCCTAATCTCACCACCAGATTTTTCTTGTTTGTCTTACAATCCGCCTCGTAGTCGGGGAACTGATTGATCCAGATAACGGCTGCAATGAAAAAGCCCTGAGGGGCGCCGATAGCAAAGGCCGGCCAACTGAGTGATCCGGACATAACATAATAGGTCCCTAAGGTGACCAGCGGCCCGAAGGCAAAAAAGATCACCACCTCGCCCCAACCCCGGGACATGAGCTGGAGGGGAGGGGTTGAATAGGCCCATGCGGCCCCGAGACCCAGAAGCCCGATGGGAATGACCAGCGGCCGCCCCGACCAGACCAGCCAGATGCCCACGCCAAGACCGACAGTAAAACAAAACAAGGCCATGGCGAGGACGGCCCGGGGGGAGACGTCGCCATTTTGAATCACACGGCTGCCGCCGCTGAAAGGGGTGATGCGCACATTAACCGGATCGCTTCCCCTGTCATCGAAATAATCATTGAGCAGGTTGGCGCCCAGGTGGAGGGCGGCAATTCCTGCGACGCATATGACAAGGAGCCAGATGGAAAATCTGTTTACCGTCAGGGCCAATGCGGCGCCCACGACGACCGGGATAATGGAACCTGCAAGAAAGGGTACCCGAAGGGCCTTTAAATATGCATTCATGGTTGCAAAAAGCTCGCTTTTGTTGTTTATAGGCGTCAGGCGCAAGGCGTCAGGTGTTGCGATTTCAATGCGTAATGTGTATTCAGTATCAAAAAAATCGGAGCGTTTCAAGCGGATGGTGGGCTGCGTCGGTTTTTATTTGAAAAAATGCAGCAAAAAAAGGTCACTGATCAGATGATGGATACATTTCGCAAACACCGTGACAGGTCGGCCCCCAATGCTGACGAGAATGGCTCCTTTGTATCACAACTGGGCGCCATTCTCTTTCTGACGACGATTTTCTTCTTGAACTTCACTGGGAGAATCGTCTTTGCGCCCCTGTTGCCGAGCATTGAAACCGACCTGGGCATTGCCCATGCCGAGGCCGCTTCATTTTTCCTTGTGACTTCCGTGGGCTATTTCATCTCACTTCTTGGCTCAGGCTTTCTTTCCTGCCGGCTTAATCACCGGAAGACCATTGTACTATCCGCCCTATCGGTCGGCGTGGCCCTCCTGGGCATCTCCGTATGCAACCATCTCTGGACCGTCCGGTTAGCGCTGTTTCTCCTCGGAATGTCGGCAGGGATCTACCTTCCCTCAGGCATTGCCACCCTGACCTCTCTGGTCAACCCCAGACACTGGGGCAAGGCAATTGCGGTCCACGAACTGGCGCCCAATCTGGGGTTTGTTGCAGCCCCACTCCTGGCAGAGGCATTCATGTTCTGGTTTCCATGGCGGGGCGTTATCGTCTTTTTGGGCGTCAGTTCCATCATCGCCGGCGCGGCCTTCTACTTTTTCGGAAAGGGAGGCGAATTTCCCGGACAGTCGCCGAATTTCGGATCCCTGAAGAACCTTTTCACAGAGCCGGTCTTCTGGATAATGGCAGTCCTTTTCTGCTTTGGCATCTGTGGGACCCTGGGCATATACACCATGCTCCCCCTCTATCTGGTGGCCGATCAGGGACTCAACCGCAACTGGGCCAACACGCTGATCGCCCTCTCACGGATTCCCAGCGTATTCATGGCATTCGTGGCCGGATGGCTGAGTGATCGCATCGGGCCGAAGATAACCATCAGCGGCGTATTTCTGATCACAGGCCTGCTGACCATACTCCTTGGAACCGTCTCGGATGCCTGGATCGTGGTCCTCGTTTTTCTCCAGCCGGTGATTGCCGGATGTTTTTTCCCCCCCGGATTTGCGGCGCTCTCTTCCATAGGTCTCCCCAGTGCGCGGAATGTCGCGGTCTCGCTCACCATCCCTGCCGCCTTTGTTTTCGGGGGTGGGGCCATCCCCATCGGAATCGGGATGATGGCCGATGCCGGTTTCTTTGATCTGGGGATCGCTCTTACCGGCGGCCTCATCCTTACAGGATCCATCCTGGCCCTCTTTTTAAAATCGCCCCGTCAATGATGTCCAGTCAGCGATTCTCATTTTGCGATTAAATGGACCATATTTCCCGTTTGTAGTGTCGTCGCAAGGCGGCTTTCCAGGGCCTTACGGCTCCACTACAGATCTATCACACCACTGGGGAAGACAAAATGAGAATTGCCGATGCCCGGTTTTTGCACTTGACCCCCAGTGTCTTTTTTTTCTATATTTCAAAATCTTAACCTGGTCCACCCGGAACCAGGCAGTTCTCGCGCTAAGACGCCAGGTTTTCAAACTGATCAACCGGGTAAACTTCAGGCACTCCAAACCCTAAACTTTAGGCACTTGTAACTCTAGCTCACTTTAGTCACTTTCAACTAAGAAATCTGGAGGTTATTATGGCGAAAGTAGGAATTATCGGCGTTGGCCAGTCCGCCTTTGTGCGGGGATATCCCGGCTCTATTCGGGAACTGGCCTTTGAAGGGTTCAGGGACGCCATGCACGATGCGCAGATATCTGCAAAAGATATTGACGCATCCATCATCTGCTCGGCCCCGGAATATGACAAGCAGCGATCGCCGGCCGGGGTTTTTGCCGAGTACTTAGGGCTCGTCCCCCAACCGACCTGTTACCTGGAGAGCCTCTGCTCCTCGAGCAGCATGGGGCTGCGCTTTGCCTATTCACTGGTGAAGTCCGGGCTCCATGATGTGGTGGCCGTTATCGGATTTCAGAAGATGTCGGAGATCTCATCCGCGGAATCGCAGGAGCGGATGGGGAGGGGCGCAGATATCCAGTGGGAGAGTCCCTTCGGGACCATGATGCCCGCATACTATGCCATGTATGCCAGGGCCCACATGGAACAATACGGGACCACCCCCGAGGATCTGGCCCGAATTCGGGTAAAGGCGGCAACTTACGGCCAGATCAATGAAAAGGCCGTCTATCGCAAGCCCGTCACCTTTGAGATGTTTTCTGACCCGGAGAGCCCCATGTCCAATCCGGTGGCAAGCCCGCTCAGGGTCGGGGACTGCTGCGCCAATGCGGACGGCAGCTCCTGCGTGATCGTTGCCAATGAGGAAAAGGCCAGGGCATTCTCCAAAAAGCCGGTATGGGTCCTGGGCCTGGGCGCCGCATCCACGGCCGTGAACCTGGCGGGGAGAGATCTCTTCAGCGGGTTGACCGTTGCTCAACAGGCCGGGGAGCAGGCCTACAAGATGGCCGGCATCACAGCCAAGGATATCGATGTGGCCGAGGTCCATGACTGCTTCACCATCGCCGAAATGATGGCCTATGAAAACCTTGGCTTTGCCAAACCCGGAGAAGGCAAAGAACTCATCAAGTCCAAGGAGACCTACAAAGAGGGAAGCATTCCGGTGAATGTGGATGGCGGGCTTCTTTCCAAGGGCCATCCCATCGGCGCGACCGGTGGGTCCCAAATTCGAACCATTGTCCTTCAGCTCCGGGGCGAGGCGGGCGATATGCAGGTAAAGGATCCGGAGATCGGTCTGGTCCATAACATCGGCGGCGTGGGTCTTTACGGAAACGTCAGCATTTTGGGGAGGTAAGAGATGGGCAAACAAAAAAAAGAGGCGGATGATCGATTCAAAAGATTCGGAACGGTAAGCTTTACCTCCATCACCAAGATCAATGACTTTATCGACTACCTGGATCAGGGCAAGGTCATGGGGACCCGGTGCAAGGTGTGCGGGCGGATCTTTTTCCCACCCAGGGCCGACTGCTATGCCTGCCTCTCCAGCGATATGGAGTGGTTTGACGTATCGGGCAAGGGGAAACTCGTGAGCTACAGCAAGCTGGAATTCGCCCCTATCGGGTTTGGCGACGACCTTCCCTATGCCATCGCCCTGTTGGATTACGGGAATTACAAGGTGTTCGGCCGCATCGCCAATGATGTGCCGGAGGACAAAATCAAGGTGGGCATGGAGATGACCACCCAGGTCAACCGGTTGCCCAACGGTCAGTTGAACTACGTGTTTCAAAAGGCCTGATCCTGTTCATGCCCCCGCCCATGCGGCGGGGGCTTTAACCGGGAAGATGCCGTGGCCCCTTCGAGCAGTACGCAACCCACATCATGGCTGGAGATTTCTTTTCGGGCAAACCCCGTCCTGCATGACCCTTTGAGTTCATTTCTATTCGATCTGGGCTGCACCGGCCTGATATCAGAAGACTTCCAGGACCGCACATTGAGGGCCTACCTTCCCTTCCAACAGGACCTGGAGGAGATCAGGACCCGAATCGACCTGTACCTCCACGGTCTGAAAGAAATATTCCCCGACGTCCCCTCCCCGGTCATACAATTCAGCCAGGTGGAAGACCAGGACTGGGGCCTCAGCTGGCGCCGGTTTTTCCGTCCGGTCCAGGTGACGCCCGGGCTCCTCATCCTCCCTGCCTGGGAGCCTGTCCCGAGGACGGATGTCGCGCATATCATCCGCATGGACCCCGGGCCTGCCTTCGGGACCGGTCAGCACCCCACCACCCGCATGTGTCTCGAGGCCATGGAGCGGGTCCCGCTCAGGAGGCCCTGGACCCTGCTCGACGTGGGCACCGGGAGCGGCATCCTGGCCATATACGGGGTGCAGTTGGGCGCGGAAAAGGTCCTGGCCCTGGATACAGACCCGGAGGCCATCCGCTGGGCCGGACAGAATATCCGGCTGAATGAGGTCTTTGAATCTATCAAACTTTCCCCCGGACCTGTGGAACAGCTGAAGGAGGCATTTTCCCTTGTCTGCGCCAATCTGATCCTGGGGGAGATCCTGATGCTGATGCCCACTTTTCAACGGCTCGTAAATCCCGAGGGATGGCTGATCCTCTCCGGGATTCTGGAGAGCCAGGTCCGGGAGGTCGTTCTTTCGCTCTCCGAAAATGGCCTGCAGGCGCATGAGATCCTGCACCAGGGCGAGTGGGCCTGCGTCATCGCTGCAAGAACGGATGAGAAAGACAGATGTTAAGGCGCTTTTTTGTGGAAGCATCGATTGAACCGGATCGACCGTGCGTCATCACGGGATCCGAGGCGCGCCATATGCTGAAGGTGCTGAGGATGGGGCCGGGGGATCGACTGGCGCTCATGGACGGTCGCGGCGTCCGATTTCAGGCCGTCATCCGGTCGGCAACACGAAAAGAGGTGACGGTCATCCTGGAAAAACCCCTGCCCTCCCCCCCTCCATCACCCGTCGAAATCATCCTCTGTCAGGCCCTCCTGAAATCCGGCCCCATGGATTATCTGATTCAGAAGACATCTGAATTAGGTGTTGATGCCGTCTTCCCTTTCTTCTCCCAACGAACCATCGTCCGTCTTGAAGAGGGGAGATTCGCCAACAGATTAAGGCACTGGAGCGAAATCGGCAGAAGCGCTGCAAAGCAGTCAGGCAGAATGGCCCCGGCCCGGATAGCCGCCCCATCCTCTCTTGAAGAGCTGACCGCAAAATGGAAGGCTGAAAAAGGCCTGAAGGCCATTTTGTGGGAAGGCGAAGGAAAACGGGATCTGAAAGCCCTGCTGAGGGGCGCTCATCAGACAGAGAAATTCATAGGCATCATCGGTCCTGAAGGCGGCTTTGCGGGGGGAGAGGTTGAAACGGCAGAGGATGCCGGCTTTGTCCCGGTCTCCCTTGGCAACAGGATATTGAGGGCAGAGACCGCAGCCATCACCATGGTGGCCATTGTCCAGTATGAATGGGGGGATTTGGCTTTTCAGTAATGGTTTCTGTAGAAGACCCTTGACGAAAATCTGATCAAAGGATATACTGATGTCGGCTTTTTTACTTAGGCCCGGAAAGGGGGTGGGTGCATATTCCAAGGGTTTCTAAGCCTTAGTTTAACAAATTCCAAAGGAGGTTATTAAATGAAAAGATTTGCTGTATTGACTGTTGCCCTGGTTTTTGTCTTGAGTTCAGTGTGCCTTGCCGTTGCAGCGGATAACCCTTTGCAGACTAGTGAAAAGGCATTTAACAAGGAAATGGGGACTCTGATCCCGAAGGACAAAATTGTCAACGCCGAGCAATTCCATAAGGTGTGGCAGGATGTCCTGGCCGGGAAAAGCAGCGCCTGGTTGATTGATGTGAGGACCGATTCGGAATTTGAGGCCTTTCATATCGAGGGGACAAACCATGTTCAGGCCGGGCACTGGTATGTAATTCCCAAGAAGATCACCGACCCGAATGCAGAGATCTATATCTTCTGCCGCACCAAGCATCGGGCAACCTACGTGGCCGGTTTCATGTACAAGGTCGGCTACAAGAACGTCTACCTGTTTGACGGCGGCCTGGTCGGCTGGGCTGCTGCGGGTTATCCCTTTGTGAATGCCTTCACCGGCGAATTTACGATCAACAAATACAGAAAGAGCCCCTCCAAAGAAGAAGAATCCTCTAAATGGAGAATGTGGAATTCATTTAAGTAAAAACTGTAATAACGGTTCACGGATTCATGACGTTCGAGGGTTAAATACCATCGAAGGTCGGTAGCATCAGTTCCAGCCAGAGGAAAGTGTTGAACCCTGCCAATCCGTGCAGCCTGATAAATCGTCGCAACCCCCGGGCCGCCTTGGCTGGCGCCCGGGGGTTATGCGTTGGGACCTACTCATCCAGTTCATACCCGATGTCCCTGTACCCGAGGCGCCGCCTCTCATACATCTTCGCCAGCATGGGGACATTCAGATCGGCATAGTCGAAAATGATCGCTTCGATCTTCCCTTCGTGTAACCGGTGAAGACGGCCCGCGTACTGGGCCAGTATCCCCCGCCAGGAGACCGGAAGGGCCAGGAAGAGGGTATCCAGCCGGGCATCGTCAAATCCCTCGCCCAGATACCTGCCGGTGGCGATAATCAGCCTCTCCTCTGCATCCGGGATACGGGCCAGCTCCTCTGTGGCAGCGCTCCTCTGCCTGACGCCCATGCCGCCTTTGAGGACGATCAGGTTTCTGACAAGGGGCCCGAGCCGGGCCGCAAGAAGATCCAGATGATCCCGTCGTTCGGTAAGCAGAACCGGAGACCGGCCCTGAGCAACGGCCTTCACCACATCCTCGATAATCATGTCGTTGCGGGCCTCATCCATGATAAGGGCCTTGTAGAGTTCATGGATCGGCAGGTCTGCCCTCTCTGCCAGGACCTTCGGCAGCTCAAATCCGGTCCTGCGCAGGATGACCCGGTGCCCGAAGGGCCGTTTTTCGGCCTGCTTTCGATCATCCACCCGGAATCTGACAGGTCCGCACTGCATGAAGATGATCGGATGGTGGCCGTCTTTTCGGGTCACCGTGGCCGAGAGACCTGTCACATACCTCGCCTTGCTCTGCCTGGCAACCATCTCAAAGCTGGTGGCCGCGATCCGGTGACACTCATCAACGATAAGGTACCCGTATTCACCGACGATATCATCCACCACTCCTTTTGTGCCGAGGCTCTGAATGATCCCCACATCGATGAAACCCGACGGCTCGCGCTTTCCCCCGCCGATCCGGCCGATCTGTTCAGGTCGAAGTCCTAAGAACTGGGTCAGCCGATCCACCCACATATCCAGCAAATGCCTGCGGTGCACCAGGACCAGGGTGTTTACCCCCCGAGCCGCCATGAGATGGGCAGCCACCACGGTCTTTCCAAAGGCCGTTGACGCGGAAAGGACCCCGGTATCGTGGGCCAGCAGTGCCTCTGAGGCGGATTGCTGCTCCGGCCGCAGGGCGCCGTTGAAACGGAGGTGTGCCCGGTTTCCTCCAAAGCGTTTGTCTACGATAGTTGTCTCAATCTTCAGGGAATGGAGCAGATCGAGGACCTCCTCCAGACAACCCCGGGGGATTCCGATATGCTTGGAAAATTCCTCACAGCAACTGATGATGCGGGGCTTGTCATAGGTGGGAAAGCGCATGGCCTGGGCCTTGTAGAACTCAGGGTTTTGAAAGGCCGCGAGGCGAATTATCCGGTTTTTCAATGGGGCGGTCATGGCCTCTTTTGCCACATAGATCTGGTTTTCCAGGACCAGCTCGATCGCTTCCGGCAGAGGGCCGGCAATGGGCGTCTGCTCCCGCCGTCTGGACGGGGGGAGTGTCCACGGCTCGTCATCCTGTTCATCGGTAACCGCCATCCTCACCCCGACCACGCGGCCGCGGCGCATGGCCTTGTCAACGAGGGCCCGCACGCTTTCAAGATCCATTCGCCGGATCGACGACAGAGAGGCCCACTGGTCCGGGTGGGGCACAAAGCGATCATCCACGAACAGGCTGTTTCCCTGTTCCCGGGCCCTTTTCTGCAGGGGAAGCGCAATGAGATTTCCAAAACCTCCTCTTGGCAGGGTATCCTGACTGGGGAACAACCGGTCATAGGAACCCAGACCCAGTTCCGGACGCCGGTCCATGGTCTCGGTCAAGATAAAAGAAAACAGTTTTCGCGCCAGAACAGCCGGAATCGGTTCAGAAAAAAAGGTCCAGACATGCCCGCCATTACCGGATCGGGAACGCTCCACCGCGGCCGGTACATCAAACCGCCTGCATGTCTCCACAAACTGGGACACATCCGCCATCCAGTCCGCTTGATCAAAGTCCGATGCAATAAACCAGCAGGCCTCGTCCGGCAGAAGCGGGTACACGCCGATGATGAAATCCCGATCCGTCTTTTTTGCAGGGTCACGGCCCAGAAGGTGGTTCCTGATAATGTCATCCGTAAGAGGTAAGAATTTCTGGTTAGGACAATTGCCGCACCGAACAACAGGCTTCCGGCATATCCCCTTGATCCATTCATTTCGGCAGGCCGGCTGGTAGCCGATCTTGCCTGTCTTTTTGCTCTCGAACCGCCTCGGGTAGACATCCTCCCGACCCCTGAAAAGCGCCCGGAATAAACGGAGCTTGTCCTTTTCCGCAGACTGGTTCGTCACAAGTGGTTGACCGTCCACCGGCGGCGAGTATCCGGGAGGGGCCTCTTCCACGCGCATCCTGTTCTTTTCGGCTCTCAGGGCCTTGAGCCGTTCCAGGACAAGGGCCCTCCGTTTGTCCAGGGCTGCCAGGTCCCTTTCAGCGGCGTCAATTTCCCGGTCAATTTCAGAGACAAATTGCATCAGCGTCTATTTGGAACAAGACTAAGGTTTGGGGTCGCGGCAGACGGGTTCTTTGGTATGGGACTCAATCTTAGTCACTTCAAACCTTACTCACTTTGCTCACTTCAAGAAGTCAGCCGATCTCCGGCATGAGTGTCCATTTGATGACCCAGCCGGTTCCGCCAGGTCCTTGATCCAGGCAAACAATGCCGCCGTTCTGGAATTTAAAGACCGGACGTTCCATATCCCCGGTGATGAGAAACGACGTCAGCCTCTCCATGAAGGGGAGATGCCCCACCATCATGAGATGACTTTGGGCATCCAGGCCCCCCGCAAAGGAGACGACATCGTCTAAGGGCTTCAATCCGTCCATTTGTTTCACGCCCCCCGCAGGACTGAGGGCGGCCGCGAAGATCTCTGCGGTCTGGCGGGCCCTCTTCTTGCCGCTGTGGACAATGGACCCTACCTGTACCCCGTACCCCTGGGCTACGGCCGCGATACGCTTTACATCATCCATCCCCTGGGGCGACAGACCCTGGTCCGGGTCCTGGTCTTTGGACAGGCTCTTGCCGTGCTGAACCAGAAAAATCGCCATGATTTTACCTCCTGGAGGCGTTAATGAAGCGGCGCTGATAATCCTTTTTGTAGGGTGTTTAGTCTACTCGTTGGACGAAGCTCACCGGTTCCCTTAACATTCCAGCCGCCAGATGTCACTCCTCATATAATACTTACTCAAGTTTCGCACCCCTTCGCGTTCCAGACCGGGAGGTATCAGGTCCGTG
>CAYPDL010000136.1:0-9998 GCA_964409475.1 uncultured Desulfobacteraceae bacterium
TGACTAATCTTTCTGCTGAAATTGCCCGATGGCGTTCATAACCTTTTCCTCGCTCAACGGCTTGTCGATAAAACTGTGTATGCCCTTCTTCTTTGCGTCCAGTCTTCTCTCCTCGCTCCCATAGGCTGAAATAATGACAACGGCCGCATCCGGGCTCATCGTCTTGATCTGAGGAAGGATATCCATGCCGTCGCCGTCAGGGAGTTTCAAATCGAGAAATATCAGATCAGGAGGTTCCTTCAGGCAGGGTAGAGCTTCACTGATGGTGTTGGCGGTCGCTACGGTATATCCTCTGCTCTTCAGAGAATTGGACAGGAGCCAGCACAGGTCTTCTTCGTCATCGACGATCAGGATATTTTCTATCTCCTTTTTGGGAAAGGGAAGAGGGGCTACCTCGAACTCCTCGCTTCGCAGGTGCGCCTCTTCCCATTGCTCAAAATAGGGCTTCAGCTCTGGAAGATCCTCAGGCCTGCGCCACCCCGATAGGCCACTGCGCCAGACGAGCGCCTCGTCCCGTTTGATGATGTCTCTCAGAATCCAGCTCTTCAGCCTGGAGTGATAGATCATCCGATATGTATCGGCCCCCCTCCTGACATCATATTTCAGCTCTCTCGTCGACATTTTCCCTTCTTAGTTCACCGGTAAAGAGATGGTAAAGATCGTGCCCTTTTTCCGCTCACTTTCTACGCCGATGGTTCCGCCGTGGCTGACAACAATCCCGTAGGTCGTGGACAGGCCGAGACCTACCCCCGATGCCTTGGTGCTGAAAAATGGATCGAATATCCTGATAATATCCTCTTCTGGAATTCCTCCGCCTGTATCTTGAACCTTTACAACAAAAAAGTTTCCCTCGATCCCTGTGGCGATCGTCATTTGTCCCCCATCCGGCATGGATTCAAGGGCATTGATCAACACGTTTGAGAAAACCCGGTTAATCTGCTCTTTATCCACATTCATCACCGATGCCCTATTGGTAAATCTCTTGCGCACGTCTATACGATGCGACGCCGTCTTGGTCTTTATGGAATCCAGAATGCCTTCTAAAATCTCATGGATATCATGAGGCTGCATATTGAGTTTTGGCGGCCGGGCGCAGTTGAGGAGTTCGGTGATGAGGAAGTTGATCCTCTCTGTATTTCTGGTAATAATGTCAACATGCCTGGCCCACGGGCTGTCTTCCGGAAAAGCCTCCTTGAGTTGCTGCACAGAAAGTGCAACGTTGCTGAGAGGATTTCTGATCTCGTGGGCAATACTCGCCGCGATTCTCCCCGTGAACGCAAGCCGTTCCGAAAAAATGGACTCATCCTCACGAAGATCAATCTGTTCATTAAACTCTTCACTTGTTGATTTAGCCATCTAGTTCCTCCTTGCGTTATTATTTCACCGCAAAGACGCAGAGTGCGCAGAGATAAGTTCTTTTTAGCTTTCCGCTGAGAGGCCGGAAAACTAAAATCCAGTCCTTCTGCGCTCTTTGCGCCTCTGCGGTGAATACAGCCTTCTTATGGGTGCCACTCAGATTAACGGCACAGCTTCTATTCTTTCCATTTTAGTCGGGCTGATCCAACCGCACGCCCCACAGCCCTCCTCCAGCAGCTCCTTTATCAAAGCCCGTTTTCCGCACTGCGGGCAGGCCTCTGTTTCTTCCATCCCCTTTTCTATAGCCCTTTTCAGTTGATGGACATCCCGTGCGGTCAGCCTGCACTCCTCTTCTCCTTCAAGCAGCAGACACAGTTCCTCCCTCACCCTTTCATCGTGAACCTGATCCCCATCTCTGATAATCAGGCCCCGGATCTTCTTCAGGGGGACTTCAAACAGTATCTTATTGAAATCCTGATGATAAAGGAACAACCTCTCGTCAGTCAAATAGAAACAGGCATATCTCCAGGCCGTGTAGATCCCTTCCTTTGAATAGAGCGCCCCCAGCATCCTGAGTCGCACTTTTTCCCCCGCGAGCAAAGCACCCTTCTCCTTCTTTCTGTTCTCCCTTTCCCATGCCCTGCTCTTTTCGTCCCACGCCTGCATGATCCCATATCTGAGCATGGTCTCCATTCCGGCAAGGGCCGCCCTCAGGTTGACGCCGATCAGGGGGATGCCCGCAACCGATACAATCACGTCGGCATGAATCACGAGGCCTTTATCCAGGACCCGGTCAAGGAGGTCAATTAGAGTTCCATTTGTATTGCGTTGCGGAGTCATGCGTTTGTCCAATGTCCAAGGTCCAATGTCCAAGGTCAATCATCAATCGCGAGAGGCATTGGGTCGGCTTCGCCGTCACTTGACCTGCGGTCGTCATTCATTGTCATTCGAGCGTCATTCCATCGCCTTTGGACGTTGGACATCGGACATTGGACTAATCCGTCATTCAAACGTCTCCTCTCTGATCACTCATGACTATCACACAAAACTGTATGGCGGCCAGGGGCCGGTGTATCGAACTGAAAAGCCTTCAAGAGCATTGATCTTCTCCAATTCGTCACCCAATTCCTGACTTCCTTCTTTTGGAAGCAGGCAGGACAGATTCAATAGCATGTCTTTGTCTTTGTCATCGGTTTTCGAAGTCTTTTCAACGCGAATATCATCTGCATGTGGGGCTATTTTCTCATAGAACTCCCGGAAGAATCGATCCACCCGATTTTCTATCTCCTTTCGCAACAGGGCTTCAAGCTTCTGGCGGTACATATAGGCAAGGCCGCGTGGCTTTGATTGAATGTCGTTCCTCAGGTTCTTGATTTCCGGGCTCTCATCCGCTATTTTTTGTGTTCCAGTCCTTTTGTCCCACAGGATCTGAACGCCGTATTCCGCCTTTCCGCGGACCTTTTCCATCTTTCCCTTCAGATTATCATAATCGTCTTGCAGCCATTTTTTCACATTCGCTTCGGGATCAGCACCCGCATCCCCCTGAATGATGGTATCAAATCCAATCGGGATCACCGTGCCGAATTTTTCCCACGCTGCATCCACCACCTTTTGGTGAGCCATGACCCAGCCTTTCACGATCTCAGGGTCTTCTGACGCGTAGGGTCTCACAGAGCAGTTGTGGACGACGGCGCAGAGATCGTCATATGGTATCGAATAGACTTTATTTTCTTCTATCCCTATGTTGCCCAGACTTCCACCCTCGCTGCTGTCGGCAATGCAGTAGAGATATCGGCCCTTCGGGGGTCCAAGGTCCGAAGTCCAAAGTCCAAAGTCAGATGTCGGGGATCCAATGTCCGGGGTTTGGGGTCCGAGGTCCGAGGTCCGAAGTCCAATGTCTGGCGTACCGGGGTTGAGATCAGGGGTTGTAGGTCCAAAGTCCGAAGTCCGAGGTCCAAAGTCAGGGGAGGAAGAAGGTTTTTCCATCAGAGTTTCCAATGCTTGCCGGACTGATGTACGGACGGCCGCTTTCAGCTCGGGAATCAATAAAGAAGCAACCATCTCCTTTATGGAAGTCTTATGCCCGGCAAGAAGATCCCGGATTTCCTCCCGGACCATCTTTTCAATGACATCTTTCATATTCGTTGTCATTCGATTGTTTCTATCCCATCGACGTTGGACCTTGGACCTCGGACTTCGGACTGACACGTCATTCAGTTGTCATTCGGTTGTTACCGGACTTTGGACGTTGGACTTCGGACTTTGGACTCCCAATCATCTTATCCAGCAGCTCATCCACAATGTTATCGAGGCCGTCCCTGACTGACTTGACTGATTCCGATATCCCCTGTTCGGTTTTCATCTCTTCAATGGCCGTGTCCAGGTCCATGAGGGCCTCTCCCAGCCGGTCTATCTCCTCCTCTGTCAGACTGCCCCCCTCCATCCTCTTTAGTGCCTGGAGTTTCAGCGCGTCCTTGATTATTTCAACCAGGGCGACGACCAGCCCCAGGACCCCGTGCTTCAGATTTTTCTCGTCAATATCTATCGGCATGGATCAATTTCTGTGTCCGAAGTCCAAAGTCGAATGACTAATGATCACTGATCACTTGCTGCGGCCTCGCCCTGGCGCTCACCCAGCCGCACCAGGGGCACCCGGTGCCCATGAGATCCTCCAGGGAAACTCTTTTTTCACACTGCGGGCAGGTTTCTCTGGCTACCACGGCCTCTTGCCAGGCCGGCGATTCGAGGTTTGTCCCGGACGGGAACTCCAGGCCGTATTTCGCCGCTGTCTCAAAGGATGCGAGGGCGGCCCGAATCTTCACCCCTAACAACTCAACCCCTGCCACCGATACGGCGACATCTGCGTTGATCACCAGTCCCTTGTCAAGGATCCTGTCAATAACGTCGGCTAATCCGGCTCCGTTTTCTCTCGATGGTTCCAATGCCATGATGATTCCTCTCGCCCTTTCAAGGGTCCTGTCGCCTCACGCCGTCACTGCCGACATTCCAGCGTAAGGCGCAGAAACCGCATCATTCTAAAATGACCTCCAGGATGCCCCCGGTGAAGACCTTGCCAACGATTTTTTCAGCGTGCCGGCGGATCTTTACGATCCGGTAATAAACCTTGTTGCGGTGCGTGGCGAAAATACTGAGCAGATCATCTATCAGATCGATCTGGACGTCTTCCTCGTAAAACCCTGGAAGATCGGCGACCACCAGCGTCCTCTTAGCCTGCTCAAAAATATCAATCCCGGAGTGTTTGCGCCCCGTTTCCATAGCTCGGCTCCTTTACGACGCCCTTCCCCTGGCAGTCGATGCACGGCAGTTTGCTGTTGGGATCTTCACCGGTTCCCCGGCATCGGCTGCATACGGTTGCCCGCTCCGATACAGACACCACACCCTTCCCAACGCACACCGTGCATTTGAGCGGGGTCCGTCGTTGAGCTTCTCCCGTGCCCTTGCAATAGGCACATGGAATGGCAGGAGGGGTCACGGTCACGCTGCCGGTGCCCCTGCACACCGGACAACTGACACCCTTTTGTCTGCTCCCTGTTCCCTTGCAGAACCCGCACATATGGCTCTTCTCGGTCAAGAGAGAATGGGGGGCCATTCCGTTTCCGCCTTTGACCCGGTTGTGTCCGTTGTTGCCCACGCACATGGTATTCCACCCTGCTTCCTCCTGACCGGGCTTAAAAAAGGCACCTGGGCGCAGGCCTTTCCCCGCGCGGGCCAGTGAAAAAGTCCGCCAATGGAATTCCTCCACCTGCACCTTTCCCGTACCGCCCCCCTGCGGCAGGGTCTGGGCGGCGTCGCAGTTCCATCCAAGGGCCTTTTGCCCTTTCACCGTTATCTGAAAATGACTGTGTCTTTCCTGATCAAGGTAATCGCCCTTCGACAGGTTCATACAGAGGATCCTCGCATATGCCGGATCAATCCCTAACTGCCGGCTGACAAGTCGGGTAGATGTCTTTCCGTCTTCCCTTCCCACAGTTTTCAAGGCCTTCATTTCCGTTCCCGTAACCATTAACCGGTCTCCTAACCCTCACTCTCCTCCGTATCAATCCGTCTTCGCATGCCGGTCCTCCGGAAGTTCAACATATTGCCATCCCCGTCTATCCTGGTTTCATAGGCAGCCAGGATATCCATACTCTCCGGGATAGAGTGCTTTTCCACCACCTCCAGGGCCACCAGCCACGCATCCCCATCCTTTTCCGCCCGGATAGTCGATGAAATATCGAGACCGATGAGCGCATTCAGTTCGACCCTTGCCTTCTTAACAATTTCGCCCATTCCTAAGCCCATTTTTTCTCCTTTCGTTCTGTGAACAACCCAATCTTTCGTTTACCCTGACCCTTCTTCCTTCATTTTTCTAATCGTCTCAAGCTGTTCCATGAGCCGCTCTTCCTCTTTTGCATACTCATCCTCACTGATTTCATCCATCTCAAACCGCATCTGGAGCTGGAGCAGCCCTTCATGGATCTTTGACTCATCGGTCATTTCCTGATACGCCGCATCTTTCAGCTTTTCACCCAACCAGATGGTGAATTTGATGGGAGACAAAAGGATATCGTCTAAAATAAAGGCCATGGTTATGTTAGTCGTCCAAAGTCCAAGGTCCAAAGTCCAAAGTCGGATGGAAATAGTCCGACGTCCAAGGTCCAAAGTCCAAGGTCAAGATTGAAACATCCCTTCATTTGTCGCCTTTCAGATAGCGGATAAATCCGCTAATAAGATTCTTGAGTAAAACAGCCTTTTCATAGATTTCGTCGAATTGCCCTTTTGTAATGTACTCTTGATCAAGGGCTGCATACAGGTGAGACTGGACTTCCGATGCAGACCGGCGCGAATAGATCAGAAATTTTATAAATTCAGAGTCGGACTGCGAGTCAAAACCTTCGGCAATATTGGCCATTGTGGAAATGGCAGCCCCTTCAATCTGATCTCTCAACCTGTGACTTCTAAAAGAATTGCCTGCGGAAGTGACCTGGAACACCATTTTTGTCAGGCTTCTCCCTTCCTGCCAAGCCTGAATATCCTCAAATCGTTCAATCTTCATTTCATGTTCTCTCATGCCTTATAATTTGGACCTCAGACTTTGGACTTCGGACCTTGGACCTTGGACCATCTTCACCACTTCACCACAATCTCTACAAAGTTACACGGAGGAATGGGGCCGACATATTTGAAAACCATCCTGCCGTCGTACTGGGCGGTCATCTTTTCCACCTTTAGATCAAAGGCCTTTTCCTTATCTCTTTTCACCAGGAATGCTGCATTGGTAATCATCTGATCGCCAAAAGGGCTGTTCAGTTTTCGCTCTACCCAAAGCCCGTCCAGCGGATCGAGAATGGTCTGCTCCTCCCGCCTTTTCCTCGCCTCAAGGGCCTTTTTCACCATTTCGCCCAGACGGACCAGGTCTTTCTGGACACCTCCCCGCCCCTTCAGCAAGCGGTCCCTCAGCCGGGCAATTTCCGCGCTGCTATCCACGATTTCCTCAAAAACGGGCTTCATATCTTTCCATATAGCCTTGATGCCCAGTTCTATCTTATCCTGCATATAGTGGAGGGTGTCCCTGAATTCTTCCTGCCTTTCCTTCAGGAGCTTTTCGACGATCAGGTCCATCCCTTCAGCCACGGTGCCGAATCGAACAGGCAGCATCGGATATTGCTTCATCACCGCCTCCATGACCTTCTGATGGGCCATGGTATTTGCACGTGTAACAGGATATTGAGCAATGGGAGAATCGCTGATCACTGCGCCCACATCCCCGTGCCTTACCGTATAGACCTCGTTGTCCCGATCACCAATTCCCCTAAGTCCGAAGCTTATGTCCTGATCGGCTTCGATAATCGCGTAGATGTATTGGCCTTCCTGGGTCATGGGTCTCCTCATTAGTCATTGGTCATTAGTCATTTGACGTTGGGCATTGGACTTCGGTCCTCCACCGGCTGTACCCTCATCCAGTTTCTTACGTCTTGTTCCCTGAAAGAACAGACATTTTCCCTGCAATAGTCGTTCACCAGTCTGTATGCATCATTGATTTTTTCGAACTGCTTTTGCATATCTGCATCACCCGGAAATCTGTCCGGATGGAACTTCTTTGTCAGTTTCCAGTAGGCCTCTCGGATTTCCCGCGGGGTGGTTTCCTCCTCCAGGCCAAGGATTTTCCTGGCCTCATTCAAGAGGGCATAGTCCATCTCCCTGATCTCCAGGGTTTGAAAGCTGTAGGGGGGCAAGGGGCCGATGATACGGAAATTGATCCGATTATCGTAGCGCCGATCCAGTCGGGCGATGTCCGCCTCTAATGAACTCGCCTGCTCTCTCTGAATGAGGATGGCCACGTTCAGGATCATGGAGTCGTCCATCAGGCCATGGACCCTGTGTGCCTCCGCGTATGGCAGGATCGCGTCCATGATCTCATCTTTGAGTTGCTCTCTCCTCTGGTCCAGCAACGTCTTGATCCGCTTTCCCACCTTCACTCTCAGATCAAAACGGTCATCCTCCGACATGCCCGATGCATTCTTCTTTAATGCCTTGATCTCCTCCACTTCGCCTATCTCGGCCAGGACAGGGCCCAGGACCGGCCAGAGGGCTGCGATGTCCAGTTCGATCCTATGTTCCATCTCCCTGAGTCCGGCAAGGACCCGATCATGTCCCTGCTCAAGAGCCATCTGAACCGACATATCCCCCTCTAAAACGGCGCCGAATTTAATGGGGATGATCTGCTGTGTTTTCAGCAGGGTTTCGAGCACCGACTGATAAACTGTCAGATATCGCAGGAGGGTCTCCTTGGGCAGGGCGTCAAATTCCATGTGGGGCAGGTTGCTGATCACTGCGGCAATGTCGCGGTAAGGGACTGCGGAGACATGCACACCTTCAATCCCTATGGGGCCGAAGCTTTGCCGCTGGTCTGTATGGATAAAGCCGTACAGGTACTTTCCGTCTGTCGTCATGCCTTCTCCATGTTGGTCATTTTAGTCATTGGTCAATAGTCATTGGTCATTCGTATCATCTCAATAAACAGGTGCAAGGACACATACAGTTAGTCAATATCCCTTGGATAAAAGGCTAACGCCTGAACTCCGAACAAGGAATTTATCTGTAAAGATTTTAGCATAAAAAATTTGCACCTGAACTCCGAATAAGGAATTCACCCGTAAGGATTTTATCCCCTGAATATTGAGATCATACTTGTATGTTTCCCAACTATCCTATGATGCTGCCCAATGACCAGTGACTAATGACGAATGACCAGTGACGAACGCCCTTCCTTCAACGCCTCCTGAAAGTGGCTGTTTGAGATCTTTAAATCAGAATAGTCATCTTTTCCACTTTCTATGAATTCCCGGATGGCCCTCATGGCGGCCTTCCGGCAGATGGACTCCAGATCTGCTCCCACAAGACCCTCCAGGGCGTCGGCAAGCCCGACCAGATCCACGTCCTCGGCCAGGGGCTTCCCCCGTGAATGGACCTTGAGGATCTCGAGTCTGGCATCTTTGTCGGGGACAGGGATTTCAAGATGGAAATCAAACCTTCCCGCCCGCAGCAGTGCCTGATCGATGATGTCTATCCGGTTTGTGGCTGCCAGGACCACGATCCCTTTCAGTTCTTCGATACCGTCCAGTTCGGTCAAGAACTGGCTGATCACCCGATCCGCCACATGAGAGGATCCGTCCATTCCCCGCTTGGGCGCCACGCTGTCGATTTCATCAAAAAATATGATGCAGGGAGAGGCCTGTTTGGCCTTTTTGAAAATCTCCCGGACCCCTTTTTCACTCTCCCCCACCCATTTGCTCATGAGTTCGGGACCTTTTACGGAGATGAAGTTGACTTCCGATTCCGACGCCACCGCCTTGGCCAGCAGGGTTTTTCCGGAACCGGGGGGGCCGTAGAGCAGGATGCCTTTGGACGGCGTGGTGCCGGCGTGCTTGAACAGGTCGTTGTATTTCAGGGGCCATTCAATGCTTTCCTTGAGCACCCGCTTCACATCTTCAAGGCCGCCCACGTCGCTCCACTTGACGTCGGGAATTTCGGTAAAGACCTCGCGGATTGCAGAGGGTTCCACCTCCCTGAGAGCTTCCCTGAAGTCATCCATGGACACCTGGAGTTTCATGATAGTTTCGTAGGGGATCTCTTCCAGCTCAAAATCGATTCGGGGAAAGATCTTTCTCAAGGTGGCCATGGCCGCCTCCCTGCACAGGGCTTCCATGTCGGCCCCCACAAATCCGTGGGTAATTTCAGCCAGTCGGTTCAGGTCAACATCCTCTGAAAGCGGCATGCCGCGGGTATGCACATCCAGAATGGCCAGACGTCCGTTCATGTCCGGAATGCCGATCTCGATCTCCCGATCGAAACGACCCGGCCTCCGCAAGGCCGGGTCAAGGACATTGGGAATATTGGTGGCGCCGATGACAATGACCTGGCCTCTGGAGGAGAGACCGTCTAAGAGAGCCAGCAGCTGGGCCACCACCCGCTTTTCGACCTGTTTTTCTCCGCCCATCTCCTCTCTTTTGGGTGCAATGGCGTCGATCTCGTCCAGGAAAATGATGCTGGGGGCCTTGGCGGTGGCCTCGTCAAATATCTTTCGAAGGTTCGCCTCGCTCTGGCCGTAAAACTTGTCCATGATCTCCGGACCGCTGATG
>CAYPDL010000137.1:0-2781 GCA_964409475.1 uncultured Desulfobacteraceae bacterium
GGATTTAGGAATTTAGGAATTCAGGAATTCCGAATTATTGTATTCAGTTAGCGCTAAAGGTAGAATTCAGCAACCCATACTTTCCGACGTTTTACGAGATCATCAACTTTAGGCACTCCAAACTCCAAACTTTAGGCACTCTTCCGGCTTATCCACGTTAAGTTCAAGGGGTATACAGCACCACCAGCAACTCCGCCTTTTCCGAGCTGATGTTCCTGAGTTTATGAGCGATCGAAGAATTGAAATGGAGACTCTGCCCGGGTCCGAGGACATTCTTGTTTTCCCCTACCATCACCTCGACTTTTCCTTTCAAGACATACTGAAATTCCTCTCCCAGGTGCTGGTAACTGACCGACTTATGCTCTGATTTCGGGTCGATAAAGACCTTGAAGGCCTTCAGGTGTTTGTGTATTGCCTCTGGCGTGAGGGTCTCGTAGGTATAGGCCTCGGTTCGCTTTTTAAAGTCTTCATCAGACTTTTTTCCCGCCCGCTGTTTTTCCTCGGTAAGAAGGACGCTGGAGTCGATTTCAAGGGCCCTTGAAAGCTGCAGAATAACAGAGACGGGAGGAATCACCTCTCCTTTTTCAACCTGGGAGATAAAATTTGTGGCCAGACCTGTCTCATTGGCCAGGTGCTTAAGGGTCAGTTTTTTCTCTCTCCGCATTTTCGAGATACGTTTACCGATAGGCTGTCTCTTCTTTGCGCTCGGCATGGCGCTACCTCCTTCCCTGCTGAAACGGGATCCAGTGATCCGTGTGAAAGTTCCAGTATCTAGTGTTCAGAAAACCGAAGCCCCTTTGGATTGACTATTGATGATTGACGATTGAAAAAAACCGCCAACCTGCACGCGTCGAGCACCTGGTATCAGCCCTGAGACCTTCCCCTTGAACCCAACAAACCCAATAGCTCAATAAACCCAACAGACCCGTATCCAGCATCCAGTCATTTATCCTCCTTCAGGCGACGGTACACCTTTATCATTCTCAGCACAAAGCCTAAAATCAGGGTGGCGCTGATGAGAATGATGAGGTTGGATGCAAAAAAGGCCATGATAAAGGAATAAGGGTCTTTCAGTTTATAGGCAGCGATCATGACATGAATCCCAAAGGTCAGGAAGAAAGAGCCTGCAAGAATGAGAAGAGACTGGCGAAGCCACCAGAAAATGGTGTACATGGGCGTCATCCGGGGTCAGGGTTTAAGACGCAACGATCATCATCGCTTGACAGGGACCGTGAAGGCAATGCCTTTCGATGCGTGAATCCTGCTCAAGGGGAGGTGTTTCAAAAACTGGCCGTGAGCCCCACTTCAGCGGGACAGAATCGGGAGGACCAGCTCTTCACAGGCCGTATAGGGATCCACCTTCCCTTCCACAATCGATGCCACGGCCCTATCGAATTCACCCGATTCCGTCAAGCGGTCGAGAACCTCCTCGATAAGCCGGGCCTTGATCATCTCTCCCAACTCCTGGCGGACCTTGTCCCTGTTCCCCCTGAAATGGAGTCCGCCGGCGATCGTGGCGAGGTATGCCGCGTGCCGGTCCACGGCCTCCAGAAATTCATCCACCCCCTTGTCAAAAACGGCCTCGACCTTGAGTATGGGCGGCTTCCATCCGCCTTCATTATACTTCTTCTGGTCCATCTCGATCATCAGTCTCAGGTCGCTCATTGTCTTGTCCGAGCCTTCCCGGTCGGCCTTGTTGATCAGGAAGATATCGCCCACCTCGAGGATCCCGGCCTTGATCGCCTGTATATCGTCTCCCATACCGGGGATCACCACAATAACGGTGGTATGGGCGCTCCTCACCACATCCACCTCATCCTGACCCACGCCGACGGTCTCCACCAGGATATAGTCCTTGCCCATGGCATCCATGACATCGATGGCGCTCCGGGTTGACTGGGTCAGGCCGCCGAAATGACCTCTCGTGGCCATAGACCGGATAAAAACGCCCTGATCCATGCTGTGCCGCTGCATTCTCACACGGTCCCCCAGGATGGCGCCGCCGCTGAAGGGGCTGGTGGGATCCACCGCCAGGACCCCGACGGTCTTACCGCGTTTCCTGAGGTGAGCCACCATCTGATCCACCAGGGTGCTCTTGCCCACCCCGGGGGACCCGGTAATCCCGATGACATAGGCCCGACCGGTATGGGGGTAGAGTTCCTTGAGGACCTGCCGCACCTCCGGCATTCCATCATCGATATCGCGGATCAGACGGGCAACCGTCCGGATATCGCCGGCAACCACCTTTTCTGCTACACTGGTCATCATCTCCTATTTCTACCTCGGTGATACATTCTGCTCGACCCATCTGACGATCTGGTCGAGGGGCGTCCCTGGGGTGAATACCTCCCGGACCCCAACCGCCTTCAATTTTTTAATATCATCCTCCGGGATGATCCCGCCCCCGCAGACGACAATGTCATCCGCCCCCCTGTCCCGAAGGAGCTGAACGACAGCAGGGAAAAGATATCTATGAGCCCCCGCCAGGCTCGACATCCCGATCATATCCACGTCTTCCTGAATGGCGGCCTCCACAATCTCTTCGGGCGTCTGATGAAGTCCTGTGTACACCACCTCGAAACCGGCATCCCGATACGCCCTTGCAATGATCCTGGCCCCGCGGTCATGACCATCCAGACCCGGTTTTGCCACCATCACCCTGACTCTTCTCTTCTGTTTCATTTATTTGTCTCCGACATTGAGGAATTGCAAATTGAGGAATTGAAGAATTGGCCAAAACCTCTTCAGTTGAATCCTTCAATTACCAAATGCCTAAATCCC
>CAYPDL010000137.1:2881-9759 GCA_964409475.1 uncultured Desulfobacteraceae bacterium
CTAATAGATCCCCGGGTCCCTGTACTCGCCGTACACCTTCCTGTAAACGTCACATACCTCCTGAAGGGTCGCGTGGGCCTTGACCGCGTCAATCAGGCCTTCCATGACATTCTTGTCGCCTGAACAGGCCTCGCCCACCCTTTCCAGGCAGGCCTCCACCCGGGAATTGTCGCGCTCATTCTTGATCCGGTTGGTTTTCTCTATCTGGAGGCTTTCCAGCTCTTCATCGATCTCCATGACCTCCACCGGGATATCCTCCTCAGTAACATACTTATTGACCCCTACCACGGTCTTTTCCTTTTCATCGATCTGTTTCTGGTAACGATAGGCAGCATCGGCGATCTCCTGCTGGGGATAATTCTTCTCAATGGCCGACAGCATGCCGCCCATGTTGTCGATCTTCTCAATAATCTCGAAGGCCTCCTCCTCCATTTGGTTGGTGAGGGCCTCCACAAAATAGGACCCTCCCAGGGGGTCGATCGTATTGGCCACCCCGGATTCTTCAGCGATAATCTGCTGTGTCCTGAGTGCGATGGTCGCAGCCTCCTCGGTCGGGATGGCCAGAACCTCATCCAGTGAATTGGTGTGGAGCGACTGGGTGCCGCCCATCACGGCTGCCAATGCCTGAAGCGCCGTCCGAACCACGTTATTGTAAGGTTGCTGGGCCGTGAGAGAACACCCTGCTGTCTGCGTGTGGAACCGCAGCCACCACGATCTCGGATCCTTTGCCTTGAACCGCTCCTTCATGATCTTCCCCCACATCCGCCTGGCCGCCCGGAACTTGGCAATCTCCTCAAAAAAATCCAGGTGGGAATTGAAAAAGAAGGAAAATCTGGGGGCGAAATCGTCCACGTCAAGTCCCCGCTTCATGGCCTCTTCTGTATAGGCGATGCCATCCGCCAGGGTGAACGCCAGTTCCTGCACCGAAGTGGAACCGGCCTCCCGGATATGATATCCGCTGATGCTGATGGTGTTCCACCTCGGGATCTCTTTTGTCCCGAATTCCACCGTATCCGTGATGATGCGGACAGACGGCACCGGCGGACACATGAAGGTCTTCTGGGCGATGAACTCCTTGAGCATATCGTTCTGGATCGTACCGCCGATGATCTTCCTGTCGATCCCCCGTTTTTCCGCCATGGCGATATACATGGCCCAGATCACCGAGGCCGGGGGATTGATGGTCATGGAGGTGGTGATTTTGTCGATGGGAAGTCCGTCAAAGAGGTCTTCCACATCCTTTAGGGTGTCGATGGCCACGCCGCACTTGCCGCATTCCCCCTTGGCCTTGGGGGAATCGGTGTCATAGCCCATGAGGGTAGGCATATCAAAGGCCGTGGAGAGGCCGGTCTGTCCCTGCTTGACCAGGAGGTGAAACCGCTTGTTCGTGTCCTTGGCGCTTCCCAGGCCGGCAAACATCCGCATGGTCCAGAGACGGCCCCGGTACATGGAGGGCTGGACCCCGCGGGTGAAGGGGGACTCTCCGGGAAAGCCGATATCTCCCATGAAGCCCTGGCTTTTGATGTCGGCAGGGGTATAGAGCCGCGCTATTTCCCGGTCGGAAACCGTGGAGAACCGGGGCAGGCGTTCAGGTTTTGCCGCAAACACCTTCTCCAGTTCCTTCTCCCACCTCTCGTTTCCCTTTTTGATGCCCTCAAAAATCTTGTCATTAAAGGTCAAGGGCATATGACACCCCCTTTCGATTGTTGATTGTCGATTGTTGATTGTCGATTGATTTTTCCCTTGCATGCATTTCAATCACCAATCATCAACTGTCAATCCCGAATAAGGTTCTTCGCCACCACCAGCCGCATGATCTCATTGGTCCCTTCATAGATCTGGCAGATCTTGGCGTCTCTCATGTGGCGCTCCATCGGGTATTCCTTGCAATACCCGTATCCCCCCAGGACCTGAATGCCTTCGATCGAGGCCCTCATGGCCGCGTCTGAGGCATACATCTTGGCCATGGCAGCTGCCTTCTCATAAGGCTTCTTGTGGTCCTCCAGCCAGGCCGCCCTGAGCGTCAGCAGTTCCGCTGCATCCAGCTCAGTAGCCATGTCGGCCAGTTTCCACTGGATCGCCTGAAAAGCGGCGATCGGCTTGCCGAACTGCTCCCTGGTCTTGGCATAGGCGACCGCCTCTTCCAGGACGGCCCGTCCAATCCCGATGGCCTGGGAGGCGATCCCGATCCGGCCCCCGTCCAGGGTGGTAAGCATCTGCTTGAAACCCTCGCCCTCGTTCCCGAGAAGGGCGTCAGCAGGCACCCTGGCATCCTCAAAGATCAGCTCCGCGGTTCCGGAGGCCAGGATGCCCAATTTGGCTTCCAGCCGTCCCACCTTGAAACCAGGGGCATTCTCCAGGTCCACCACAAAGGAGGAGATGCCCTTGTACCCTTTCCCCTTCTCTGTGACGGCCGCGATAACGCTGTAAGAGGAGACGTTGCCGTTGGTGATGAACTTCTTTTCGCCGTTGATCACCCATTCGTTTCCATCCTTCACCGCAGTCGTGCGCATGCCCGCAGGGTCCGAGCCTGCCCCCGCCTCGGTCAACCCGTAGCACCCAATCTTTTCGCCCGAGGCGCAGGGATACAGGTATTTCTTCTTCTGTTCGTCCGTCCCGTATGCATTGACCGGGAAACAGTAAAGAGAGTTATTGACAGACATGATCACCCCGGTCGATGCGCAGGCCTTGGATACCTCGATGAGGGCGAGCACATAACTGACATAATCCATGCCCCCGCCCCCGAATTCCTCGGGCACCGCGATGCCCATCATCTTCAATTCGCCCAACTGCCGCACGATATCCGCCGGATGCTCATGCTTTTCATCCAGTTCGGCCGCCCGTGGCCGGATCTCGGTTTCGGCAAACCGGGCCGCCATATCCTTTACCATCTGCTGTTCTTCGGTCAATGCAAAATCCATGTCAGCTCAACCCTCCTTTGAACTCGGGTTTTCTCTTCTCCAAAAACGCACTCATTCCTTCTCTGCCGTCAGGGCTCGCCATGCATAATGCGAACTGATCGGATTCCACCGCGCACCCTGCACGCAGATCCAGGTTGTAGCCCCGGTCGATGCAGCGCTTGGCCGCCATGAGCGAAAATCTCCCCTTGGATGCCATAGTCCTGGCCGTCTTCAGGGTCTCTTCCCACAGCTTGTCCGCGGGAAAAACCTTGTTGACCAAGCCGATCTCCTTAGCCTCCTGGGCGCTGATGATGGCCCCGGTCATGCACAGTTCCTTGGCCATCCCCTTTCCCACCAGCCTCGGAAGGCGCTGGGTCCCGCCGGCCCCGGGGATGATCCCCAGGTTGATCTCGGGCTGCCCGAACTTGGCGTTTTCAGATGCATAAATGAAATCACACGCCATGGAGATCTCGGTCCCGCCCCCCAATGCAAACCCGTTGACGCAGGCGATGACCGGCACGGGGAGCCCCTCCAGGCGGAACGTCATATCGTGAAGGGCAATTGAAAATTCCCTTGACTGAAGCGGGGTCAGGTTGACCATCAGGGAGATGTCGGCGCCGGCCACAAAGGCCTTGTCCCCCGCACCGGTCAGGATAAGGACCCGGAGGGAGGGATTGGCCTCCACCTCGTCCAGGGCCTTGTTGACATCCCTGACCACGTCCAAATTAACGGCATTCAAGGCCTTGGGCCGGTTGAACCGGATGACCGCTACATTCCCTTCTGTCTCATAAATAATATTTTCGTAAGCCATTGTTCACCCCCGGTTTAAAAAGAATATTGAATATTACCTACTGAATATTCAACGCAGTGACCTTGAAAGAGGTCGAGTTCGACTTCAATCGTCAATCGTCAATCGTCAATCTCAAGCACCATCGCCATTCCCTGGCCGCCGCCGATGCATAAAGAGGCCAGGCCGAGACGGGCCCCCGATCGCAACATCTCGCCCATCAGGGTCACCACGATGCGGGCCCCTGAACAGCCGATGGGATGACCGATGGAAATGCCGCTCCCGAGGCGGTTGGTTTTTTCCATGTCGCATTTCAGCTCGCGCACGCACGCGATGGCCTGTGAGGCAAAGGCCTCGTTCAGTTCGATCACGTCGAAGTCGTCGATGGAGAGATTCTCTTTCTTTAGGATCTTTCTGACCGCCGGGATCGGTCCAAGACCCATGTAGGCAGGGTCGATGGCCGCCGATGAATAGGCTCGAATCCTGGCAAGGGGTTTCAGGCCGAGTTCCGCGGCCTTTGAATCAGACATGACAAGAAGGGCCGCTGCCGCATCATTAATTCCGGATGCATTCCCTGCAGTCACCGTACCGTCTTTCTTGAAGGCCGGCCTCAGTTTTGCCATCTTCTCCACACTCGTATCCATGGGTCGCTCATCCGTATCAAAGACCAGCGGGTCTCCTTTCCGCTGGGGGATAATGACCGGCACGGTTTCGTCTTTGAACAGGCCTTCTGCAATGGCCTTTCTGGCCCGCTGGTGGCTCAGGGCGCCCAGCTCATCCTGCTCTTCTCTTGAAATGGCATATTTGGCCGCAATATTTTCCGCGGTGACTCCCATGTGGTAGCCATAAAAGATCTCAAACAGCCCGTCCATGATCATCAGGTCCACCAGTTCGGCATTGTTCATCCGTGCGCCCCATCTTGCGGCCGGAAGGGCATATGGGATGAGGCTCATATTCTCCATGCCGCCGGCCAGTATCACATCGGCCTCGCCCAATTGGATCGACTGGGCTGCCAGGGCAAGAGACTTCATGCCCGAGGCGCAGACCTTGTTCACCGTAAAGGCGCCCGTCTCTTTGGAGATGCCTGCCCGGATCGTAGCCTGTCTTGCCACATTCTGGCCCTGACCGGCGCCCACGACATTGCCCATAATGACCTCGTCGATCTGAATGGGCTGAGCCGATGCGTCGTAGTCATAGCCCTTTTTTTCCAGATCGATCATCCCGATCCCCTTCAGGGCGTCGGGCTCGAACCGGGTCAGATCGTCTGTCGCAACCGGTTTCAAATTCAGCTTCTTGAGCGCCCCCTTGAGCACCAATGCCCCCAGATCGACAACCGGCGTTGACTTCAAGGTCCCCCCGAATGCCCCTACGGGCGTCCTTACCCCAGAAACAATCACCACGTCTTTCATCGTTTCGTCTCCTATTCCTGAATTCCATCCGCAGATTACGCAGATTTACTCAGATTATTAAAAGATCTCTCAGATACGTTTATCCCTCATTGTAAACCACCAGGGTTACCGCCTCGCCGCCCCCTAAGCAGAGGGAGGTCTCCCCGATCTTTGCGCCTGTATCCTTCATGGCATAGATGAGGGTGGTGAGGACCCGGGCTCCGCTCGCCCCGATGGGATGCCCGATGGCCACAGACCCCCCGTGGATATTGACCTTTTCAGGGTCGATCCCCAGTTCTCGGTTGATAGCCACAGAAGAGGTGCTGAAGGCCTCATTGATCTCATGAAGGTCCACATCCCCCACCTTGAGGCCGTCCTTGGCCAGGACCTTGGGGATGGACAGAATCGGGGCTACCAGGACATATTTCATATCGATGCCGGATGCGCCCTGTGCCCCGATCCGGACCAGGGGCCTGCATCCCAGTTGATCGGCCTTCTCCTTAGACATCACCACCAGGGCCGATGCCCCGTCGCTGATCTTGGAGGCGTTTCCCGCGGTCACCAGACCGCCCTTTTTGAAGGCGGGCCGCAATCTGGCTAATGCCTCCAAGCTGGTCCTGGGCTTTCTCAATGGGATCTCGTCCACATCGAATATTCTCGGGTCTCCTTTCCTTGAAGGGACCTCGACCGGGACGATTTCATCTTTGAATTTGCCACCGTCGATCGCCTTCCAGGCCTTTTCGTAAGACTTCATGGCAAAGGCGTCCGTGTCCTCCCGGCTCACCCCGTATTTCTCAGAGACCAGTTCCGCGCTGATCCCCATATGGAAGTCATTCACATGGTCCCAGAGCCCGTCATGGACCATCCCGTCTACCAATTGGCCATTGTTCATGCGGTATCCGGTCCTGGCCTTATCGAGCATATAGGGACAGAGGTTCATGTTTTCCTGCCCGCCCGCAACGATCACCTCCGCATCGCCGCACTGAATCGCCTGGGCCGCCAGCATGACCGCCTTGAGGCCGGACCCGCACACCTTGTTCACGGTAATGGCCCCCACCTCCCAGGGCAGCCCGGCCCGGACCATAGTCTGCCTGGCCGGGTTTTGGCCCAGACCGTGGGGGAGGACACTCCCCATGATCACCTCGTCCACCTGATCGTCCTGAATGCCGGCCCTCTTTATGGCCTCCCTGATGACAAGTGCCCCAAGATCTGTGGCAGAAACCGTGCTGAGCGATCCGGCAAAGTCCCCCACCGCTGTCCTGCACGCACTGACAATAACCACTTCTCTCATAGATGTTCCCCTTTTCCGGATACTGGATTCTGGGTTCTTGATGCTGGTCGAAGATCCCGTCTTCAGCGGGAATACTGGCTTACTGAAATCGGGTCGAAGCACCTGAATTCAACTCACCTCTTATATTAAAGGATCGCTTTTTAAGTCAAGACAAATTAGCCCAAAGGTGCCATCTGACAATTTTCTTGACAAATCTGAGGATTAACAGCTAATCAAACAGAAGAAAAACTTAGGGGCTTCGCCCCAATTGGAATAGTGGAATGTTGGAACATTGGAATATTGGGGTAAGAGGAATGAAAAGCATTAGACATAGTCACGCCTACGGGGTGATTCAGCTTCCCTTCCCAACATTCCATGCTTCCATTATTCCATCATTCCATCATTCCAGACCCTGGCAGTGAAAACCGATACCAAAGGATTTATGATTACATTAAGTTGTAGAAATCCAGGGATGTTACATAGGCAGTTACCGCTTGAGTTTTGTGAAAGAAACACAAGAAATTTTTTGCAGT
>CAYPDL010000138.1:0-9708 GCA_964409475.1 uncultured Desulfobacteraceae bacterium
GATCCCCACGGACCTGATACCTCCCGGTCTGGAACGCGAAGGGGTGCGAAACTTGTGTTCATTATTACGCCGGAATTTACCTAGTGTCCATCCAGAAATGGGGTATTTTGGACAACTTGAAGAATCACCGGCCCGGCTGTGACGCAAAACTGCACGATATAAGGGCCTTTTTCGAGTCCGTGGCTATTCAATTAGGCCATTGTACCCATAATTGGACACACTTCTACCCAGCTATTTATGGTTCATTCACGATGTCCTTGTTGTTTCGCTATGTTAGCGAAAACTGCTTTCTGGCCAGGGTCAAAAGGTTCGCTGAGACGATGGATGCCCATGCATAACTGTGAAACGACGGCAATGATCTCCATGTGCATCTGGCAAATCCAAAAGATCGCTTCAGCCATGAGATCCCGGATTCTATCCCCGCGCGGAATCTGCGAAGCCGCTTGTATACCCAGGAACTACGACACATCTCTTCCTCTTCAAGACCCCGTTTCTTGGCGAAACAAACGTCCTTTATGCCCTTCTCCTTGGCGGACGCTAAATTCACCTTTGAGGCGAATCCACCGTCCAGGGCTGCTTTGAGGGGATAGTGTCCGTAGATCTCTTTATGACGGTCAAACATTTTGTCGGTCAATTCTGTGTCAGCAGGATTGCCATCCAGGATGACACAATCGGTTATAAGGTTGGAAATTCCGCCTGTCAAACAAACCTTGTGTCCGAAAAACGTGTCCCAGCGATCTTTAATAATGATGTCCGTGTGAGGTTCAAAGATAGAGACAACCTTTTCACATGCAGGAACGGATTCACCGTGGATCACCCTTCGAGTCGTTTGATCAATGCCCCGATAGGTCAACCGGATAACTTCATTCAGATCTTCGGCCATACCGTGTGCTGTTTCTACCAGGGATAGATTCTCAAAAGGCTGGTCTTTAAGCGCAGACACAGCATTCTCTGCATACTTGAGGGTCTTATGGGTTACTTTGAGAAGGTCTTCATATTGCTTCTTACGGGCTTTTTGGCTTTTGGCGTTCAATATCGCTAACATCCTTCGCTTGGCCCGTTTGGTGTGATCGCTGAACAAGATGTCTATCTCATGAAATCGTTCCTTGATCTGGCCAAGCATTCGGGTAAGGACGCGAACACCGTCCCAAAGAAGGCTTGAATCTGTTGGCTCATGGATATTGGAAGAAACCACTGTGCAGTCGATCCGAGCCTCCTTTCCCTTTTCAACACCCTTGTCCTGGCCATACGCTACCAGGATGCGGTTGATAGCCTCCCATGTTTCAGGGGATATCGCTTTGATGTTGTTGCAAAGAACAGACTTATGGAATCCTTTGTCAGCGATGCCGATTCGACAGAACCCGCGATAACAGACCGAGTCGAGAAGATGAAACGCCAACTCTTCATAGCTGTATACTTCCATTTGCTTAACAATTGCCGCTCGGACAACCTGTTCTGCACTCATTCCTTCGGCTCCGGCCTCGGTATGAGTTCTGTTGCGGGTAAGGTCTTGCAGCACCCATTCGTATATGATAGGGTTGGCATCAAGAATGTGGCTCATGCCTTCCAGTTCCGCAGCATGCGGATGATCGATGCTGGTGATCATGAGGGGCATCTGTTTTTGATACTTTTTGCGCATTTTTTGGGGACTCCTTTCGTCGTTTTTGTTGTTATTTTAGTTGGTTGCACTTCTTTTATAACAACTTTACAGCGAATTTGTCTACCTTAAAAATGCGCTTTTTTTCATTTATTTCAGGTAATTGAACCTTCATGGATGGACACTAGCTAAGAAATACAGACCGGCGAAGGACGCTCCTTCATTGCCCAGTCAGGGGATTTCATCAATCTCTTCCTGGCGTCGATTATGGGAATTTTCTGTCTTCAAAAGACCTCCCTGTGTTAACGCCCATGAAATTATTCTTTTCTGAACAAAGTGAAGAGCAACAAACTTTCGAATGACAAAGAACTCACCTGAAGATGAAATTGGGCAAAGGATTCGGTCCGAGCATATTTCCATATTTGCAGGGTGACACTTTTTCTTATGCAGGCATATGTCTTTACCCGATAAATTGAGAGTGTACGGAACCTTTCATGCCGAACCTAAAAATTGATGATAAGAAACTCTTTAAAAATGAATCAGGGACAATCACTTTCTAAATTTCAATCTCTGTTTGACCCGAAATCAATCGCCTTTGTTGGCGCCTCCAATTCTCCTAAAAAATGGGGATTCATTGTCTTAAAAAATCTGATGAATGGCGGCTACCAAGGACCCGTCTTCCCGGTAAATCCCAGAGAAAAGGTGGTGTTGGGAATGAAGACCTATAATCAAGTCAAGGATATTCCGGGAACACCTGATCTTGCCGTTATTGTTATTCCGCCGCCGGCCGTGCCACGGGCCATAGACGATTGTGTCGAAAAAGGAATTCGGGCTGGAGTGATCATTACAGCGGGCTTTGCCGAAGTGGGCGGTGACGGGGAGAAGTTGCAAAATGAAATGGTGGAAAAGGCCCGCAAAGGTCAAATGATCCTGGTGGGTCCTAACTGTAACGGAATTGTACGACCCTCCAGGAAACTGTTTCCGCAGATGCCAGCTGTTTTTCCTCAGGAAGGCCCGCTGGCCGTGGTATCTCAAAGCGGAAACGTGGCCCTTTCTTTGAGCCGGCGGAGCATTAAAGCGGGATTCGGCCTCAGTTGTATTGTCAGCAGCGGAAATGAAGCGGATCTACATTGCGAGGATTATTTTGAATTCCTATCCCATGATCCGGACACAAAGGTTATCATCAGCTATATTGAAGGATTTCGAAACGCAAGGCGCTTTTTCGATATCGCCAAAGGCGTGGTTGCCCAAAAGCCTCTGATCATGATCAAGGCCGGGGGAACATCGGCCGGCGCCAGGGCGGCCAAATCACACACAGCCTCTTTGGCAGGTTCCGATTCAACCTTTGACGGGGCCTGCCGCCAGGCGGGAATTATCCGGGCCGCAGATCTCCAGGAGCTATTTAATACTGGAATCGGTTTTTTAAATCAGCCTGCCCCACGAGGTAACCGAACCGCGATTTTGACCATGGGCGGCGGATGGGGCGTACTGGCCGCGGATTCCGCCGCGAGGTACGGACTGGACGTGGTTCAGCTCTCGGATAAAACCCTCTCGGCTCTGGACAGCATCCTTCCCCACTGGTGGAATCCGGGCAACCCGGTAGATATGGTCGCCGGGAACATCGAAGGGGCCATGATGAAGACCCTGAAGGTCCTCATTGAGGCCCCTGAAACCGATTGCGTTATCGTGTTGGGGATCATGGGGTTTTTTACCACGCAGTCCATCTCGCCGGACACACCCCCTGAAGAAGTTGAAAAACTTTTCCGGAATATAGTCGGACAACTAACCCAGGCCTTTTATGAGATCCGGGGATTGTCCCATTACTACAAGAAACCTGTTGTCGCCGGTACAGAACTTCCCTTTGCCGTCGCAGACATGGAGGAGCGCATCTTCCACACGCTTGGCACAAAGGGATTTCCCCTATACAAAACCCCAAATGAGACCGTCAAAGTGATGTCACACCTGGTGAAGTACGGAAACTATCTTAAGAATCTGTCTTGAGATTAAAAGACCTTGAATGCCGATTTTCAAGGTTAGGTTTGGCAGTGTCGTGTAAATCTGCTGCCCTAAAATTCAAGGCTCCGATACTAAGCCATTCAGATTCCAAATTGCACACTATATTTGTCTTGTCAGGCTGGTTGTGTTGTATCGACGCCTTGAGAAGTGGACCATTGTTCTGGCAGTGTTGTTTTTTTGGGCAGTTTTAATCCCCACCCTTCGTTTGAAGTGGAAAAGCGATCTCTCCCAAACTCACGGGCATCAGCCATTGTCAGATAACTACGTAGCTAATTGATATGCCATGGTATTTGATCACTAAAACGCTGACCGACATGGCCGATACCTCAACTTTTCGGTGGTGCTGAATGTTTGAGATATCCAGATGGTAGCTTCTCGGGCGAACGAATCATTCCCGACTTGATCTCAACTCCCCCATCGCTCATCCTATCCCGAAAAAGATGATCCACCTGTGGAATCAATCAAATGGTTTTTTTTCAATGAAACGGCTCTTTTGAGAATGCGGCCCGCACTATTTGCAGTCAGACCCAATCTATGGTAAATTCGGGATGGAACCGGCCTATATTTGAGGCCCGTATTTTACAAGGATAGGTTTTGCAGTGTTGTTGGGTCCGACCGGAATTTCGGCTGACTTGCGATGCAAGGTGCAAGAATACATGATGACCTTTGACCAACCTCTAAGTAAGTTTCAAGGTTTTTGGTAAGAATCATGGTCTCTGGTGATGAAAGCAAAGCCCTTCAAGACAGGATCTAAACCAAAAAGGAGAGGACTAATGGGCATTGCAGATACCCATACGCAGCGTTCAAGAGACAGAGGAGTATGGACTTTTTTATTTTGAGGATATTTGAGGGTTTTCTGATGGTTAAAAAGCCAACATATGAAGCGCTGGAAAAGGAAGTTAATGAAATCGAGAAACAAGGGAAAAATTCAAGATTGCGAAAGACTCCTTGCGGAAGAATCAGGAGCGCTTCAGGACCATTGTCGCGTCTACAACTGACTGTGTTTTGGTATGTGACCGAGAGTACAACTACATCTACACTAACCAGGCCGCTATCGGCCGCGTCGGAACGACCCGCGATAGGGTCATAGGCCCCATGCTTGGGCCTTGATAAAAGCAGAGTCATGCTGCAATTTTCTAACCGGACAAAACAGTTTTTTGTGGAATTATTCAGGAGATAAAAGGATGGACAACTGGACATTCGGTATCACGATGATGGTTTGCGGCATGGGAGGAACAATCTTGACACTGTGGATCATGAGCCTCATTATGCGACTGCTGGGAAAACTTTTCCCCTACAAGAAGGAGGAGTAAGCCATGGAGCAATCTATTATCAGCGGATTGCAGGGCCTCATCAATGGATTCCTGAATCTCGAATGGCGAAGCGCTAGCATGATTCTCGTGGGCCTTGTCCTTCTCTGGCTCGGGATCAAGAAAGACTGCGAGCCTTTGCTTCTGGTTCCCATAGGATTCGGCTGTATCCTGGTGAACATCCCCCTGGCGGACGTCATGGGAGAGGAAGGGTTTCTCCGGGTTATTTATAACATGGGCGTGGCCAATGAGCTATTTCCGCTCCTTATTTTTGTAGGTATCGGCGCCATGACGGATTTCGGCCCTCTGCTTGCAAGCCCTTCCACCTTCCTGCTCGGGGCTGCCGGTCAGTTCGGAATCTTTCTGACCCTAGGTTTGGCCCTGGCCTTGGGATTCCCCCAGCTGGATGCGGTCGCCATCGGGATCATCGGGGCCTGTGACGGCCCGACGGCAATCTATGTAACCTCCAAGTACGCCCCCCACCTGCTCGGTGCGGTTTCCGTGGCGGCCTACTCCTACATGTCTCTCGTCCCCGTGATCCAGCCGCCCATTATGAAGCTGCTTACCACGGAAAAGGAGCGGGCGACGGTCATGAAGACCATGACAGGGACGGTCTCTAAGACAACGAAGCTGTTTTTCCCCCTCGTCATCACCATCATCGGCGGGCTGATCGCACCCAAAGGCCTGCCTCTCCTCGGGACCATCATGCTCGGCAACTTCATGAAGGAGTCAGGGGTCGTCGCCCGCCTGACCGGGGCATCGGAAAATGAAATCGCCAACGTGGTTACCCTGTTTTTGGGGCTGTCCATCGGTGCCACCATGTCGGGTCCGGCCTTTTTAAATCCCCAGACGCTGATTATCCTCTGCCTCGGTTTTATCGCGATCTGCCTCGACACGGCATGCGGTATGCTGTTCGGGAAAATCATGCGGGTCATGAGCGGCGGCAAGGTCAATCCCCTCATCGGCGCCGCGGGAATCTCAGCCTTTCCCATGTCCGCCCGGGTGGTGCAGAAACAGGGCCAGAGGTACAACAAGAAGAACTACCTTCTCATGCACGCCATGGGCGCAAACGCCGGCGGTCAGGTGGGCTCGGTGATCGCGGCCGCCGTCATGCTTTCGGTCCTGAGCGGAATGGGGATCATCTAGTCAGCCTTGCCGTCCTGGCTCTATGTCTGACTCTTGATTGCTCTACAAGGACAAGGATAAATAGGGGTGAATCATGAAAGGCTTAACCAAAGGGGTCATTTTGGCCACGATCGTGTTGGGAATCCTTGGGGGAGGGGCTGCCTGGTACTTCAAGAGCAACAACGCACAGGTTGTCTTTTACCAAACAGGACAGGTGACACGCGGCGATCTGATCGTTTCCATCAGTGCCACGGGCACCGTCGAGCCGGAGCAAGTAATTGACGTGGGGGCACAGGTCGCCGGTCGGATCCTCTCCTTCGGGAAGGGCCCCAATGGTAAGGTGGTGGATTACGGGTCGGTAGTCGAGGAAGGGACAGTGTTAGCCCGAATCGATGACTCGCTGTACACGGCCGATGAAGCCCAAGCTAAGGCCCAGGTCCAGTCCGGCAGGGCGAGCATTCAGCGGGCCGAGGCTGATCTGGAGCAGATGAAGGCCAAGCTCCGCCAGTCTGAGCACGACTGGCAGCGGGCTCAGAAGCTGGGCCCTTCAGGGGCCTTGGCGCAGTCGAGCTACGATGCCTATCAGTCGACCTATGAATCGGCCAAAGCGAACGTGGATGTGGCCAAGGCGGCCATCTTGCAGGCCCAAGCCAACCTGGCCCAGGCGGAGGCGGTTCTTCGACGCGCGTCCCGAAATCTCGGCTACTGCACAATCAAGTCGCCGGTTAACGGTGTGATCATCGACCGTCGCGTAAACATCGGACAGACGGTGGTGGCGAGCCTGAACGCACCCAGCCTATTCCTGATAGCCAAAGACTTGACGCGCATGCAGGTGTGGGTGGCCGTTAACGAGGCGGACATCGGCAGGATTCATCCCGGCCAACCTGTGAGATTCACCGTGGACGCCTTCCCAGCCGAGATCTTTCGGGGCGAGGTGGGCAAGGTCCGGCTGAACGCCTCCATGACGCAGAACGTGGTAACTTACACGGTGGAAATTGTTACGGACAACTCCAACGGGCGTCTGCTCCCGTATCTGACCGCTAATGTCCAGTTTGAATTGAACCGCAGCAGCGATGTGCTGCGGGTGCCCAATGCCGCCCTGCGGTGGAAGCCTTCACCTGAGCTGGTGTCGCCTGAGTTTCGCGAAACATTTGACAATTCCACCCTTGGCAAGAAAGGGCAGAAAGGCGGCAAGGGTCTCGGTTCAGGATCTGCACGAGCCGCAGTGGACAATGGAAGCCCCGGCGTTGTCTGGCTTCTGGAGGGACAGTATGTGCGCCCTCTCCATGTACGAGCAGGGCTGACCGATGGCGCCATGACCGAGGTCCAGGGCGAAGGATTGACCGAGAATCTGCAGGTGGTCACCGGGGTACAGGTTCAGGTCGTGAACAGGACGGACGGCAGCAATCCCTTCGCGCCCCAGTTCCTGCGAGGAAGGCGCGACGCCGCGTCACGGTAGCTTGATATAAACCCTGGCGGACCAAAAGCAGCATGGAACTTATCGAACTGAATAAGATCTGCAAGACCTACCACATGGGCGATATCTCCGTCCCCGTGCTCAAGGGTGTTTCCCTGAGGGTCGCCTGCGGGGAGTTGGTTGCCCTGATGGGCACCTCCGGATCGGGGAAAAGCACGCTGATGAACATCCTGGGTTGCCTGGACCGGCCGACTTCCGGTGAGTACTGGCTCGACGGTCAGGAAGTGTCGCGACTGTCTGCCGACCAGCGTGCCTTCGTCCGAAATTACAAACTCGGTTTTGTGTTCCAGAACTTTAACTTGTTGCCGCGCACAAGCGCTCTGGAAAACGTGGCAATGCCCCTGTCCTACACCGCCGACCGGGTCTCGGAGCAAGAGGCGCGGCAACGGGCCGAGGAGATGCTCCGTCGGGTGGGACTGGGGGATCGGATGGATCACGAGCCCTCTCAGCTTTCAGGCGGTCAGCAGCAGCGGGTGGCGATTGCCCGTGCCCTTGTCAACCGCCCAACCCTGGTGTTTGCGGATGAGCCCACGGGCAACCTGGACTCTCGCACGAGCGAAGAAGTCCTCCACATGTTCCGGCACCTCAATGAGGAGGACAACATCACCATCATCCTGGTCACCCACGATGCCAATGTGGCCCAACACGCCAGCCGCGTTATCCACATCCACGACGGCATGATGGTTGACGGCACGTTTGACGCCATGCTGGAACCAACTGAGAAACAGGCCGATTCCCCTCTCCCTGAGGCAGAAACGGGAGGGTCAAAATGAGGGTCTACCGCACTGTCAGAACAGCCATGAAGGCCCTGCGGCGCAACCCCATGCGGGCCATGCTGACGACGCTGGGCATTGTGATCGGAGTCGGGTCTGTCATAACCATGATGGAGATCGGTTCCGGGTCCTCGGCGGCCATCCGTAAGACAATTTCCAGCATGGGGGCCAATGTCCTGAATGTAAGACCCGGCGCCGCCTCAAGTGGAGGGGTCACCTTCGGATCAGGCAGCACCACGACGCTCACTCCCGAAGACTGCGAGGCGATTCTGAGGGAATGTCAGTCCATCCGCAACGCCACTCCCGTCGTCCGCACCCGGACTCAGGTGGTTTATGGCAGCAGGAACTGGGTTCCGACATTCATCTACGGAGCCACGCCGGCATTTTTAGACGTGCAGGACTGGACAATGGCCCAGGGAGAGCCCTTCGCCGACCGAGACGTCCTCAACGCCAACAAGGTCTGCCTGCTGGGACAAACCCTGGTCCAAGAGTTGTTTCAAGATGAACCGCCCCTCGGCAAGGAGGTCCGTGTAAAAAATGTATCCTTCCGAGTCGTGGGCGTGCTCCGGGGCAAGGGCGCCAACATGATGGGCATGGACCAGGACGACGTCCTCGTGGCGCCTTGGACCACGATCAAGTACCGGGTGACGGGTTCCACACTCGAAAACGCCAACCAGAGCAGCAGTAAGGACAGCAGCGGATCGGTCAATACTTTGAGCAACCTGTATCCCGGAGGCCAGCCGAGTCTCTACCCAGAACGCTCGGACATCCAGGCCGCTGACAACCCCATGCCGATCCGTTTTGCCAACATCGATCATATCCTGGCTGCAGCGAAAAGCAGTGAGGAAATTTCCACTGCCATACGCCAAATAACCACGGTACTGCGCGAGCGTCATCGCATTCGCACGGGGCAACCGAATGATTTCAGTATCCGCGACATGACCGAGATGACTAAAGCCCTCTCATCCACTACGACCTTGATGACCAATCTTCTCCTGTGCGTGGCCATGATCTCACTGGTGGTCGGAGGCGTGGGAATTATGAACATCATGCTCGTCTCGGTGACCGAACGGACCCGCGAGATCGGGCTGCGCATGGCGGTAGGGGCTCGGGCTCGGGATATCCTCCGGCAGTTTCTGGTTGAGGCGGTTGTGCTCTGTCTGGTGGGCGGCGCCATGGGCATCCTGATTGGTCACGGCGGTTCTTACTTCGTATGGATGTTCCTGCACTGGCCGGTAGAGACCTCGCCCACCGCCATTTTCGCAGCCGTGCTGGTCTCGGCCAGCGTGGGCATCGCCTTCGGGTTTTACCCGGCGTGGAAGGCCTCACGATTAGATCCAATTGAGGCCCTGCGCTATGAATGATCAACTCCCGGCATGCAACTTATGGGGCCTTCGGGACTAAATATTC
>CAYPDL010000139.1:0-9220 GCA_964409475.1 uncultured Desulfobacteraceae bacterium
GAAATTATGTGGATCATAAAAGGCTTCAGAGTTCAGGTTTCAGGAAAGACAAGGGCGAAAGCTGAATACTGAAACCCGAAACCCGAAACCAGTATTGGGTTGCGGGCAGTAGCTCGCGTTAGATAACTTGTTTTCGTCTATGTTTCACCCCATAAGGCTATGTTCTCATCCAATAGCCACCTGCCTCCCACCTGTTTGTGCCACCCAATAAAAAACCGACCCACAAGGGTTCCGACTTCATGATTCCTTCATGATGCCCTGTTATCTTGACGTGTAAAAGGCGCCGGAAAGGCAATGCTCGTCTTTTGAATGAGCGCCGAAATCATTTAAAACAGGAGGTATCATCATGAAGAAGAAATGGGTAACAATTATTGGAACCGGGGTTTTGGCCTCCGGGCTTACCATTGCCGGGGCGAGCTTCGCGAAATCGGACAAGGCCGAAGTCTGTGGCGGCACCATCCGGATCGAGAATCAGGTTGAAGCGGATTTTCCCGCTTTGGCAAAGATCACGTGGGGGCAGGCCGTTCAGAAGGCATTGGCCGCAGTTCACGGCCGGGTCCTGAAGATCAAACTCGAAGACGAAAACGGATTTCTGGTGTATGGCGTGGAAGTGGTCACCGGCGACAAGGCCATTGTGGATGTGAAAGTGGATGCCGGGTCAGGAAAGGTTCTGGCCATGGACCGGGACAAAGCGGATGACGAAGATCACGAGCACGGCGAAAAGGACGACGATCGTGATCGTAAGGACTAATCAGTCCAAAGTGCCCCGAAAACGGTATTTTGAAAGTAGTCGGGGTGCGGCGGGTGCGGCGAACCTGGCTCGTACGTCGCGCAAACTTTATCATGTGAGGTTTATTCCATGATCACCATCGAGAATCTGCATCTGAATATTGAGGGAAAAGAAATTCTCAAGGGCATCAATTTACACCTGCAGCCCGGTGATATCTATGGCCTTCTGGGCCCAAACGGGGCCGGCAAGTCCACCACTATCTTTGCTTTGCTGGGTCTGCGCACACGCGACAGCGGTCTGATCAGTGTACTGGGCCGTGATCCCGTGGAATATGCCGTTGCAATTCGCCGCAATGTCGGGGTGATGCCGGAAAACGCCGGGTTTTACGACTGGATGACCGCCCCCGCCTATCTGCGGTGGTACGGCCGCTTGTATGGAAAAACGTCTGCCTGCCGGGATTTGCGGATGTTGTTGGAAAAAGTCGGCCTCGGCGCCGAGGGGCACCGCCCCATCGGGACCTATTCCAGGGGAATGAAACAGCGCCTGGCGGTGGCCAGGGCCTTAATATCGCACCCCAGGCTGTTGATCCTGGACGAACCCACCAATGGGCTTGACCCCAAGGGCAGGCGCGAGATTCACGACCTGTTGGTGGAATTCGCGGCCGATGGGACCGCCGGGGTGCTGTTGAGCACCCACTTGCTGGACGACGTGGACCGTCTGTGCAACCGAATCGCGATCATCGACCATGGCCGCACCAGGCTCGAAGGGTCGCTTGGCGACCTGCTGGCGGAGCACGGGAGTGGTCAGCGTTACCGCCTGCGCCTGGAAAGCGAGCCGGACACCGCAGGCCTTCCGGCCGGGGTTGCCGTACTGGCCCACGAAGGCGGCTGGTGGCGTGTTCAAGTCCAGTCTAAAGCATCCGAAGGGCCTTCCGCCCTCTGGGGTGACTTGTGGCGGCGCGGCTGGCGTATCCTGGAAATCCGTTTCGAGGCCTCGAGCCTCGAGGAACTCTACATGAACAACACCGGCAGGGACCGGACCCAGGCACAGGAGGCGGCACGATGAGAACGTATTGGACAATCGCCTGTAAAGAAAGTACGCAGATGCTGCGCAGCCAAAGGGGCCTCTTGTGGCTGCTGGCCTTCAGCGGCCTGCTGTCGGCTTTCAGCCTGCTCCTGGTGAGCAACGCCGAACTGAGCCTGCTCGACAACGCCCAGGTGGTCTACATAATGACCGGAACGATCCTGGCCGCCGGGGCCCTGCTTGCCGCCATTTTGGGAAGCGACGCCTACGCCGGGGAAAAGGAACGCGGCACGCTGGTGCCGCTGCTCTGTGCGCCAATCGGAGCAAATGCGCTGCTCGCAGGCAAGGCCGTTGGATTGCTGAGTGCATGGGGCGTTATGTTTGCGGTGGCGACGCCCTACCTGTGGGCCGTGGGCGCAAGCGGGCAGAACCTCGGAGCGGCCGTGTTCTATCTGGCTGTTTTCGGTACACCGGTGGTGCTTGGATTTGGCTGCCTGGCCATGGCGCTGTCCGCTCGCACGGGCAGTGTGTTAGCGTCGTTGCTGAGCACGGTCACCTTACTGATGCTGGCCGCAAGTCCGTTATTGATCGGGCCGGGCCTGCGCGGCTCGGCCATCGGACGCGCCATGGATGCGGTCAACCCGTTCGCCGGGGCGCTCAATACCTTTGATAGTGTTATTATCGACAGCGAACCGTTCGCAGCCCAGGTGGGAAGACTCTTACTGGTGGTCGCGTGGTTGGGCCTTTGTTTGCTGGTGGCCCGGCGCAGCGCTGGCCACCCCAATTTTCAATAAGGGGAAAATGCCATGAGAACATGGAAATACCTGCTAATGGCAGGGATCACAACGGTCCTGCTATCAGCGATCTCAGCAGCGGGCGAGGCGCCTTTGGCCTTGGATCTGCGCCCGGATGACAAAAACCATTCAGAGCCTGTCATGGGGGATCATCTGCGATTCTGGAGTACGATCACCAACACGGGCGTAATTCCCATTAAGGGACTGGTGGCGTGGATCAGCCTGGTGGAGATCGACCCGGGCAATGAACAGCCGGTGGATCTGGAAGACTGGAGCGCCCAAAAGGCTATCGCCGGGGCATCCCTGGGGCCGGGGCAGTCCCTGCGGACCGACTGGCCCATGCGGTTGATCAAGGGCGGCGACTACCGGGTGGTGGTCAGCGTCACCGATCGTGGCGGCCGGAGAGTGTTTACCAGCCCGACCGTCCAGTTTCATGTCCGGCAGAAACCCGTGCTTCAGGCCGGACGGGTCCTGCCGGTGGCCGCTGGTGTCCCTTTGCTGATCATTGGGCTGGTGGTCTTCAATAAAACCAGATCGCGTCGCGGAGGCAATTTGGTAAGATGCGGTTAGAAAAGATAAAAATGTAACTGCTCAATATCCCGGGGGTCAATAAAAGGCTTACGCCTGAATTCCTTGAAGGAGTTTACCCGTAAGGGTTTTATCCGCTGAATGTTGAGCTGATACTTCAAAATCAAAATCGATAGGGAAATGTGAGCCGTCTTTTTTCAACCAACATTTTTCATCTGGGGATGGAAAAGGCTGGCATGAATCGGGGCGTCTTCACGGCAAAAGATCTAACCATCTTAAATCCATGAGAGCATTTGCAGGTGATGAATAAATTGAATAAACAGCAACCGATGCACGTAAAAAGGCGATACGCCGTCCTGCTTCTAACCTTTTTTTTAGTCTCGTACATCCTGCCCCTTGGCGCCCGGGACCTCCTCGTTCCGGACGAAACACGCTACGCCGAGATCCCCCGCGAGATGATTGTCGGTGGTGACTGGGTCGTTCCCCATCTAAATGGTCTGCGGTACTTTGAAAAACCACCCTTGGGCTATTGGGTGCATGCCGGTTCCATTCTGCTTTTCGGGGAAAACAATTTTGCCGTCCGCTTGCCGTCCGCCATGGCTGTTGGGCTGTCTGCTTTGTTAATATACCTGCTGGTTTGCAGTATGTGCCGAAAGGTAAACGAAGAAAGGGATTTGACTGCCATTCTGGCTGCGCTCATCTTTCTAACGTGCTTTGAGGTATTCGCTGTGAGCAATATTGCTGTGCTTGACAGCCTGTTTCCTTTTTTTCTAACCGCGACCATCACCGCTTTCTATTTTGCCTCTGAAGCTCCTCCGGGCTCTGCAAGAGAAAAACGCTTTCTACTGCTGACCGGGGTGTCATGTGGCTTGGCCTTTCTGACCAAGGGGTTTCTTGCCTTTGTCGTGCCGGTTCTGGTGGTGGCCCCCTATTTTGCTGGGCTGCGTCGTTACCGGGATTTTTGGCGTATGAGCTGGCTGCCGATTCTTACTGCTGTGCTGGTGGCATTGCCGTGGAGTATCCTTGTCTATTTGAGGGAACCGGATTTTTGGCGTTTTTTTTTCTGGAACGAACATATCCGTCGATTTATGGCCGGAAATGCTCAGCATAAGGAGTCGTTCTGGTTTTTCTTCATGGCCGGCCCGGCCTTGTTCTTGCCCTGGACATTCGTGGCCCCAGCAGCAGTGGCAGGGATACGAGAACAGATAGGCGGCCGGGATTCACAAGGCCGGTTGATTCGGTTTTCCATCTGCTGGGTGGCGCTGCCCTTTCTGTTCTTTTCGATTTCTGACGGCAAGTTGCTTACCTATATCCTTCCCTGTTTCCCACCTTTTGCGGTTCTCATGGCCTTTGGGCTCACGCATGTGCTCAATAGGGGCAAAATAAAGGTCTTTCAGTGGGGAGTTGCAGGGATTGGTATACTTTTCGGCATGATCCTTTTGGCCTTGATCTATGTTCAAGTTTTTTGTTACCAGGGGTTTCGTCCGTACGGCCAGCCTTGGAAAGTGATAATGGCCATTTATGGTCTTGTCTCTGCTATTCTATCCTTCGTTTGGGTTTTCAAGAACCAAGAAGGCATGAAAAAAGTTATATTGTTTGCTCTTGCTCCATCTCTCTTATTTTTCATCGGTCACTTTATCGTTCCTGACCTGACGGTTGAAGCGAAAGCACCGGGGCTCTTGCTGGAACAATTTAAGGGGCGGATTGGTTATGATATCCTTATCATTTCCGACGAGGAGACAATCGGAGCTGTATGCTGGTATCTACGTCGCAGTGATGTTTACTTGCTTGGGGGGGGCGGTGAGCTTGATTACGGGTTGGCCTGTGAAGATGCATCTGGCAGGTTGATTGACATGAAATCAGCCGTCGGCCTGATAAAGCTGAACCGGGGCAAAATATTGCTGATAGCCCGGGTTAAGAATATATTAGAATGGCGGGATCGGCTTCCCAAGCCTGTTTTCGAGGATGATAGCGGTCCTAAAGGGTATGTGTTCTGGCGGTATTGAAAGGTAGCGGTTTATCATCTTTTTCAACTTTATTTCAATTTGTTATATCGTGACAACCGTGAGTATTTATGGTAACAGATTACTTTTCAATCTCACTGTTGTGGAGCTCTAATTAGAACCCCTTTGGAGGCGCACGGCTATGAGAATTTTAATTGTCGATGATGAATATTCGCTGCTGCAACAATTACAGCGAATTCTGAAAAGCCAGCGTTATATCGTCAATACCGCGGCGGACGGTGAGGAGGCCCTGGATCGAATTTTTGATCAGCCCTTCGACCTGATCATTCTGGATATCATGCTGCCCAAAAGAGACGGGTTGTCGGTGCTGCGGGAAATTCGCCGGGCAGAAATCCGGACGCCCATCCTCATGTTGACTGCCAGGAGCGAGATCGACGACAAGATCAAGGGGCTCGACCAGGGGGCGGACGACTACCTGGCCAAACCCTTTTCCGCGGCGGAGCTGCTGGCGCGGGTGCGCGCCCTGCTCCGAAGGGTCACGGAGCACGCCACGCCAGTTCTGGAAATCGGCGACATTCAACTGGACACCATCGGCCGCGAGGTGACGGCCGGCGGCAAGTCCGTGCAGTTGACGCCCAAGGAGTTCGCCATCCTTGAGTTTCTTCTGTACAACAAGAACCGGGCTGTATCGCGCTTCAGCTTGGCTGAGCATGTCTGGGGTGAAGATTTCGACCCTTTCACCATGTCCAACTACATCGACGTCCATATCAAGAACCTGCGGCGTAAGATCGGCGATGCCGACAACAGGATTGTCAGGACCATCCGGGGTGTCGGCTATATTATCAAGGAAAAAAACTGATGAAAATCCGCCACAGGATCATGCTCTGGGTTGCCGGGGCCGGACTTTCAACCAGCCTGGTTTTTTCGCTGGTGGTCTTTCTGGAGCTTCGGGAACAGCCTTTGAAAATGATTGATTCGCAGCTGAAGACGGCCGCTGCCGCCGCGGCCGGGCAACTGGCGAGGGTGCAAAGACCGTTGGCGGACGCACAGGAATGGGCGCTGTCTGTTTTTTTAGAGCGTTATTGGGTCAAGGTGTACGATCAGGCCCTGCGCACTGTGTATCAATCGGAGTTGTCCAGGGTAGTTGACCTCCCCTTGTATCGGAACAAGAGTGAAGATGCATACATGATAAGCGCATACGTCCCGAGAAAGCGTATGGATCTTCACCAGGACGACGAGGATAACGTCACGTTCAGAGTACGGGCGATTGCAGAAAATATATCGGGTGCGCCTTATCTGATCCAGATCGCCATGCCCGTGGAAGACCTGGAAGAGGAGCTTTTCGATTTATTGGCCGCCATCGGCATCGGTCTGGCTATTTCAACTGTCTTGCTGGTAGGCTTGAGCTATCTGCTGGCTGGCCGGATCGTGAAGCCAATCGCCGCCATCAACCGACTTGCCCGTGACATCAACGAAAACACGCTGGAGAAGAGAATCCCCCTGGGCAGGAGCCACGATGAGATTTATGCTCTTGCCGCCCGCCTGAACGAAATGTTTGATCGGCTCCAGTTTTCTTTTGCCCGGCAGAAGCGGTTTCTTGGCGACGCCTCCCATGAACTCAAAAGCCCCATCGCCATGCTGAGACTCTTTTTTGACGAAGCGATGCAACGCGGTGATTTGCCCGAAGCCTTTGTTAGTCAGTTAAATGCGCAAGGGCGCAATGTCTTGCGTATGGACAGACTGGTCAGAAAGCTGCTGGAGTTGTCTGTTTTGGAAATCAAAGGCTCGCTGATGCTGGAAACATTCAATATTTCGGAGCTGGCCCGTTCGGTCCTGGCGGATTTCGCTCCGCTCATGGAGCGGGCCAAAATTTACCTCGAAACCGGAATGCCGCAAAAGCTGAAGATCCTGGGCGACAAGGACAAGATCCGCAGAGCTCTCATTAACGTTATTGACAATGCCGTCAAATACAATCTAGAAGAAGGCCGGATTCAATTTGAAGCTTCTGGAGAGAAGGACCGAATACACCTTTCGCTTTATAATACCGGTCCAGGCATCCCCAAAAAAGATCTGCCCAAGGTGTTTGACCCGTTCTACCGGGTGGATAAATCCCGTTCCACCAAACACGGCGGCGCCGGACTCGGTCTTGCCATTGTCCGGGAAATCGTCAAGCTGCATCAGGGTACGGTTTCCATCGACAGCCAACCGGGCCTTTGGACGCGGGTCGACATTTTTTTGCCGCAGCGCCATGAGGAGAATCGCATTGTGTTTCTGCCACAGGGTGTCACTTCCTATGAAAAATAGATACATCCACGACCGGCAGTCTCCGCGGGGTGCGGCAGAAAGATCCCACGTCTTACCGGCGGACATTTGGGCATTGGGGTTTGTCTCCCTATTCATGGACACATCCTCGGAGCTTATTCACAGCCTGCTGCCGGTTTTTTTGGTCACTTCCCTTGGGGCCTCCATGACCGCCATAGGTCTGATCGAGGGAGTCGCCGAAGCTTCCGCCGCTATCACAAAAGTATTTTCGGGAGCCATCAGCGACTATCTCGGGAAGCGAAAGTTGCTCGCGGCACTTGGTTACGGGCTTGCCGCGCTTACAAAGCCCATATTCCCGTTGGCAACTACCATCGGTTGGGTCTTTGGCGCGCGGCTCGTCGACCGGATCGGCAAGGGGATTCGCGGTGCCCCGCGTGACGCACTGGTGGCGGATATAGTGCCTTGTGATCAGCGAGGGGCTGCGTATGGGCTTCGCCAGACGCTCGATTCCGTCGGTGCATTCGTCGGTCCGCTTCTCGCAGTGGCCTTCATGGCATGGTTTGCGAACGACATCAGAACAGTGCTATGGATTGCGGTCGTTCCGGCGTTTATTGCCGTAGGGGTTCTTGTCTTCGGAGTTCGGGAACCGGAGAAAACGGGAGTCAAATCGGGCGTGAAAACTCCGATCACTCTCATTGACGTCAAATCCCTTTCGCGCCGTTATTGGCTGATCGTAATACTCAGTGCGATTTTCACTCTGGCCCGCTTCAGCGAGGCCTTCTTGGTGCTGCGCGCCCAATCCGTCGGGTTGGCCCTCGGCTACGTGCCGGTCATAATGATCGTCATGAATGTCGTTTACGCAGTGACCGCCTATCCCGCGGGGGTCTTTTGTGATCGGATGGGTCCTCGGCTGTTGCTCGTTATGGGACTTGCGGTTCTGGTTGTTTCCGATATCTTATTGGCAGCGGCCGCATCGCCGTTGCCGACGTTCATCGGTGCGGCGCTTTGGGGATTGCACATGGGACTTACACAGGGGTTGTTCGCCAAACTGGTGGCAGATGCCTCCCCTGAGGCGTTGCGCGGTACCGCTTTTGGCATCTTCAATCTTGTGGGAGGCGGTGCACTGTTAATGGCGAGTGTCACAGCGGGCGCCCTGTGGAGCGCCCTCGGGGCCTCTGCCACGTTTCTGGCCGGTGCGGCCTTCGCCACACTCACCTTGATCGGGCTGGTTTTGTATCGAAGAAAATCTCAAGTTATTCGGGAGATAAATGCCTGAGGTCGGTGCAGCCGCGCCTTTTCTTCCAGGGGACGGCTCGGAACGAAGAAGGTTTCTCGGATCATATGTCTGGTTCCGCCGAATAGGGATCTCGGCCACTTATCGATTTTTTACAAGGGTGCTACCATTATTGATCATCCATTTCTCCAAAACCATTCCTGTCTCGATCGCTCGGCCCTCCCGCGTTTGCCAAATCCCGATGCCGCATTTGTTTCAAGGATGCCGTGGTTTCCATGGGACATTACCAAATTGTAATCTATGCGAAAGCTTCTCGTAAGGGTTATCCGTCAATATGAGGTACGGATCAAATCGGGCGTTACAGGTTCCCATCCATCGCGAGGTCAAGATGAAGGAAGATGTGATTTCAGGTATCTGGTTGTTGGACGCTTTGGGCGCAGGCTCGATTTTAAACATTCCACCAACATGAAAGGAGGATACACTATGGAGCTTGTTTTGAAAAAAGACATGGAGAAACTTTTTGGTGATGCCGAAAGAGTTAAACAGGGTCTGAAAGTGCTGGAAAAAGACCATGCTGCATGGACCATAGATCGCGAGCGCGAGGATGTGGTGGATATATTCGAGGGAATTAAAGGGCTGGAGTTTGATGTGAGCGTCATGATGGGGGATTGTTTCTCTTTGAGTC
>CAYPDL010000140.1:0-9206 GCA_964409475.1 uncultured Desulfobacteraceae bacterium
AACCGGTATTGTTCGGAGAGTCTCGCGGTTATTCCGGTTTCGCTCCAGTAAGCAGTGTTTTCTATCAAGCCATGGATCGCGATGACCGGTTCTCCGGCACCGGTATCTTCATAATGGATTGTCGCAACAGGAAGGTTGAGGAAAGCCATATTAGTCCAGATCTTTCATGACATTTTCTTATTGGCTCCGGGTCCGACCCTGGCTCGCTGTAGATATTTACGACTAAGGCTCATACCGGGCTTCCCTTTACATCAGTTCCTTTGGAAAAATCAGATTCCATGGGCCTCTGGGACGTCCATAAAGTTATAAAATTTACCGTCTATCTAAAAAGCGCTATTGCCTTGGGTCCCGGAAGAACAAAAAACCCCAACCTCCATCTTTCCGGAGCATCGGGGTTCATGGGCAGCTTTTGACGATTTCCATTCCTCTTTCCCTCTGGATAAAAAAGGACAGTGGGTAGTGAATTCTGCTGATGATTTCATAGTCCGTCATGGTGCAGATGTCAACCAAATCATCCCTAATCCATGACCGAATACCTTGTAAAACAATCGGTTGAATCGGATTATCTGGGCCCAAAGGCCAGGGCTTTGGGCCCGATTTGGCGCTTTGCCGCCGCGATTTTAAAGGCAGTCCAAGCAACAGCCGCGCCGATCTGCTGGAAAAAACCCGTTTGACAACGGAGCGCTCTACCCGCAATCAGAGGTTAATTTTGAGCATATGCTCAAAAAAAATCCTTGACAGAGATTGACGGAGGATTATATTATGAACGCACGCTCATAACCGGAGGTGGAAATGCCGAGGCCGAGAAAACTCAGATTTGTTCAGGGACATCCCATTGTGGACGCCTTTATTCCGAACAGCGTTCCTCCCTGGGGAAGAAAGGAAGTGATTCTTTCCATCGAGGGTCTTGAGGCCATCCGGCTGATCGATTTTCAGGGGATGGATCAGGAGACGGCCGCCGGAATGATGAATGTCTCGCGTCCGACATTCGGGAGGATCCTGGCCGAGGCGAGGGCCATTGTGGCCGACGCCCTGGTTATGGGAAAGGTGCTCAGAATCGAGGGCGGTCACTTTGATATGCCGCCCAGGGGAAGAGGACGACACCGCAGGGGGAGAGGCGGTGCATTTTAAAAGAGAGGAGGTGTGCGATATGCCAAGATTCGATGGAACAGGCCCTGATGGAATGGGCCCCACGACAGGACGGGGCCGGGGTTCCTGCAATCCTTCTCAGACCGGTTTCGGTCCGGGCACGGCATCCGGTTTCGCGAATGCGGGGACCGGTTACGGACGCGGGCTCGGCGCCAGCCGGGGTCAGGGGCAGGGTCGAGGCCTTGGAAGAGGCCGCGGCAGGGCCTCCGGCCAAAGAGGAAATTGTCCTGCGCGAGGGAACCGCTAATGCGCGCGTACACCCGATGACCGGGCGTTTTGAACAATAAACCGGCCCTGTCTCGGGATAATAGACACAAAGGAGTGCGGCATGAGATGGGGTTCGATCACGCCCTGGCGTGACGGCCGCCATCTCAACCGAATAAGCAGATCAACCACTATTTGACAAGGAGGTATTCACTATGCCAGGATTCGATAGAACAGGACCCATGGGCGCAGGGCCCATGACCGGAGGAGGCCTGGGCAACTGCAATCCTTCGGGGAGGTATTATGGAGCGCCGACCTACGGCTTGGGCCGTGGTTTGAGAGGGGGTTTCGGTCGCGGCAGGGGCGCACGGGGATATGGAAGAGGCCTTGGCTGGCGGGGGGCGTATGCCCCTGCACGCGGCGGGTGGTATGGTCCTGCCTACGCTGCCCCTTATGGCAATCCGTATCCCATGAACCCCGATGACGAGATGAACATGCTTAGAGACGAGGCTAACGCCATCAAGAATGAACTCGACGGCATCAACAAGCGGATTGGAGAGCTTGAGTCGAAATCTTCGGCGTCATGACAAACCAAAAAAGAGACTCCCGTGTTTCCGGCCATGTTTATGGATTGAATTTCCCCGGAGGCGCGGGAGACACAATCCATGAATCGCCAGCATCGAACATTCAATGTCCAACGTCGAATTGGGAGAATCGCGGCTGGGTGTATACGCCGGGTTGTGATTCCCGTCATATTGATGACCATGTCATTTCAGACCGTTTACGGAGGGAGCCGCCCCATGGATGAACCTGCTAATCAGCTCTTGATCGTCTATGACAACTATACATTAAAAAAAGCTTTGATGCCTGCCTGGGGTTTTTCCTGCCTCATCACCCTACCCCAGTATCAGGTCCTCTTTGATACGGGCGGCGACCCCTCGATACTCCTCAAGAATATGCATGAATTCGACTTGGACCTTCAGAAAATAGGCGCCGTAGCCCTCTCCCATATACATGGGGACCACGTGGGGGGGGTGTCGGGATTTCTTGAGCAGAGACAGAACATTACCGTCTATCTCCCGAAATCGTTTCCAGGAAACTTCAAGGAACTTCTACGCCAGACGGGGGCGGCGGTCGAGGAGATAAGCGGCCCTCAAATGATCCATCCCGGCGTCTACACCACCGGGGAACTCGGATATGGCCTGAAGGAGCAGTCGCTGGTCCTGAAAACCCGTCGCGGCCTGGTCATTATCACGGGCTGCGCCCATCCCGGCATTGTGGAGATCGTCGAACATGCCACAGCGGTTTTCAAAGAGAAGGTTTACCTCCTTATCGGGGGCTTTCACCTGATGGGGTATTCTCCATCGGAGTTGAAGAAAATTGCAGAGAGGCTGGATGCGCTCAAGGTAGAAAAGATCGCCCCCTGTCATTGCAGCGGCGATGAGGCAAGAGATTTCTTCAAGGGCTATTATAAAGACAATTATATCACCTGTGCAGCAGGGCTGGCCCTGACCCTACCCGATCTTATGCAATGAGATAATTCACTCCGGTCCGCCGATTCCAGCCACGCCCCGATAGAAGAAACTCCATCGAGGCCTCCGCGCCTGCCAGGGCCCGGCAGCAAACGGCTTGTCGGAATGTCCCTGAACCCAATCAAGTATTCCAGGCCGGAGCCAAAGGCGTTCGCATCCAGCCTTACCTGCGTGTTTCGGCGAGTCGTCCGGTTTATCCTATTCCATGGGGAGTATCCTCACCGGAACAGATGCCTTTTGCTTGAATCGTTCGGCGTCTGCCATGGACCCTATCCCCCTTCCCACGTGCATTGGAATGGCCAGCTTGGGGCGGATCTGGTCAGCCGCAGATACGGCCTCTTCTGCAGTCATGACGTAGATCCCGCTCACGGGCAAAAGGGCGATATCGGCCTTGACTGACGCCATCTCCGGGATTGGGTCGGAATCGCCGGCGTGGTAGATGGTGATGCCGGAAACTGTAAAAAGATACCCCGCATAACCCGCCTCCCTGGGATGAAACAGCACATCCGGGCTTCGGAACTTGTTTACGTTATAGGACGGGATCACCGTCACCGGGATGCCGTCAATCGTGAGGCTGTCGCCCGGCTTCACCACAGTCACCGGAGGGGGGAGCTTTGCGGCGGCGGCCTTTACTGTCACCACATGTGTATTTTTACCCCGTATCTTGGCCACATCTTCAGGCGAACAGTGGTCCCGGTGATCGTGGGTAATCAGGATGATGTCGGCCTGCGGACCTCCCGAGATCTGCCAGGGATCAATGTAAATGACCCGGCCGCCCGCCTCTATGCGGAAGGCATCGTGGCCCAGCCAGTGGATCTTGCTTACCACATCTTCAAGGCCTCCGCCTTCCTCAGCTGCTATGGCAACCGACACAAGCCCCTGCAGCATGACAAGGGCGCCTGCAATAGATAGGGTCCTGAATCTTCTTCCTGTCATCAGTTATCCTCCTTTTCCAGTATTTTAAAAGGACGAGGCCGACTGACATCAGCGCATGCATAGTGCATCAAGCCTCATGTCCTATGCTTATGCCTTCGAGTAAGCGATTGTTGGACCATATCTTAAGAAGCCGAATCAAAAGCATTGACATCGTCCTTCCTTTTGAGCCACGGGCGCTTGTCCGGACCCACAATCCGCACAATCCTTTCGACAATCCAGTCAAAGGGAAGGTCTTCTGCAGGGGGGAACTTTTCGATATAGTCTATATAAGGCCCCCCTCGAAGGTCCTTTTCAGGCAATACGGCATCGTTTTTCCCATCGAATTCTACCACAGGGAGTCCGTTTCTGTCGCACAGATTTTTGTCGAATGTGGCGGCAGCGCTCACCCAACGGCCATTCAGGAAAAATTGATTGTATCCGTGCCTGGGAAAGGTGTTGACGCCCAGCTTCTCATATATATGAGGAGGTACCCGGTGGTTGGTTATTTTGGCAAAGGCCATCCGGCTCGGGATGCCGGCAGCCCTTGCAAGCGCTGTCAGGAGAACAGCCTTTTGTACGCAGTAGCCCTTGCCCCATTCCAGCACCCTGGACGCCTTGAAATCCTCCTTGAATACGGAAATCATGAAGACATTATAGTGGATCGAATCCCTGACAAAATAAAAGAGTGCGACTGCCTTATCCGCATCGTCAGAACAACCGCTTGTGACACGCTCTGCCGTCGCCACAATGCTCTCGTGGTCAGAATCAATGGCATATGTCGGACGCAGATAGATTTCCATCTCATTTCCATCGCCTATTTCCACTCGACACTTCCTCCCTATTCGCTTTTTGATCGACGTTAACTTTTTTACCAGCAAGGTACTCCCACGCTGCACATTCGACGGCATTAATGAAAGAAACAGCGCTTTTCTGAGGTCTTGTGGGTCTTGGGGACAATCCTATATTGTTCCTCATCCAAATGTACCCATCAGTGCTGTTTCCTCTTTCTTGACAAGTCTGTGCCAGATGGGATGCAGCACTAAAACCCACAGAAAATAAACCCAGGAATTAGAATACAGGGCCGATGCCAAAGAGTTTTTGCAGCCTGTTTTTCCCCACAGAGCCTTGTACCCCCTCAAAACGTCTGGTCCTCATACTTTCAAACAGGTGTCTTGGTCCATCCCAGTCCCGGTCCCTTTGGCGGCAAGCCGCAGTTTCAGGAAGACCCAGGGGCTCACAAAGCTGATCCAGAAGCCGATGATCAGATAGCGGAAAAAGCGGAAGAGGGTTTCAGGCCCCATGGATGAAAACGCGTATTTGAATCCCCCGTGAACCGCAATGAGCACGGCCGCGCCCAGAAGAAAGCGGAGCGCCTTCTCGCCCAAGGTCCCCTCTGACTCAAAACCGAGCCATTTGCGTTCCAGGACAATGCCGACCCCGAGGCCCATGAGGGTTCCGGCCGGGCCCAGGATGTATGTCTCCCGGGCAATGAATACAAGGATGAGGAACAGGGGGACACCCACGGCCGTTGCCAACTGCCACACAAGGTCTTTTTGGGCCAACCACTTCTCAATAGGGGGTTCCAACCAGAGCCACAAAAAGAGCAGAATGGCGCCGATGATGTAACCGCCAAAAAGGTCTGTGGGGAAGTGAACGCCAAGATAGACCCTCGAAAGGGGTACAAACACCATCATGAGGGCGCCAACCACCCAGAGCCAGGACCTTCGGAACCGACCCATCAGATATCCCCATACAACAACCGCACCCTGGGTGTGGCCGCTCGGAAAACCGCCCCCTTTTGCATCCACAATCCTCTTTACGTCCGGATCGTACTGAAAAGGCCTTGGCTGGTGGGCCAGGGCCTTTGCAACGGAATTCACGTAGGTTGAAAAGAGAAGCAGCATAGCCAGCCTGGCACCATGAGCCCGGTCAACGCACCAGTAGACCAGCGGAAGAAAAAGGAGATAAAAGCCCTCGCTTCCCATAAAGGTGATGATTTTGAACGGAAGATCCAGCTCGGGGCTGAATCGCTGCTGAAGCCATAAAATGGGGCCCACGCCCCAATCCAATATGCTTTCCATAGTTATCTGAATCCCGGCAACTCAACCCCGCCCTTCCCTTTTTGCCATGCTCTTCCCATGAAAACAAGTCTATAGGAAAGGCAGGTGCAGGACAACCGTTTTATTCACGATACACAATGAGACGCCACGCTTGCTTTTTTTGACACACAAGGGCAATCTCGTTATGCTCCCTCTTTATTGAGGGAAAACTATATTGACTAAAGTGAGCTAAAGTTTGGCATTTGCCTCAATAATCAGCGGATATAACCCTGACGGGTGAATCCCTTCTTCGGAGTTCAGGCGTTAGTCTTTTAACGAAAGGACTAATTCGGGAGGCATTCAGGGCCTGGCGACATTTTGGAAGCCCTCTCAGGGATCAGATTGGGATACCTGAGAGGGCGACCCCCCTTCTTATTTCCTTGTCCGCAGGTCACCCGGCAAGACCGACCCAGCCCTATCAAAGGCGATCTTCAAGATCCGTCTGGTACTGGGGGTGACCTTGAAGCGATCATCTATCCTCAGGCCGCAGACCCAGACCAATTGATCCCCCTGCGCCAGGACAGGAATGCGGGACCTGGCATCCGACGGGATCTTCATATCCACAAAAAAATCCTTCAGCTTCTTGTGGCCTTTCATGCCGAGGGGGATAAACCTGTCTCCAGGCCGGAAGTTCCTTAGCATCAAGGGGAAAACGATACGGTCAGCGTCGAGAGAGACGGTCCAGAGTCCGGCCTCAAGATCCTGGAGAGACGACCCGGTTTCCATCTCCTCAAGGGTGAGGGTGCAGCCCAGGGCGTCTATATGGAATGTACCGGTTCGTTCAATAAAACAGCGATAGGTATCGGCGGGGGGTGAGCCTCCTTTCGAAAAGAGTATTCTGCCATAAACCCTCTTGATCAGAAGGCCGTCGGGAAGCGTCACCCGGGCCTGTGGCCTTCCGGAGCTGGTCAGCCGCTTGATCGCCTCGATATGAGCGAGGCCTATGCGGCGAAGACTTCCAGTCGTTATTTTTAACGCCTCCCTGACCACATGGTTCTTCAGTGCCTCGGGCAACTCGCTGAAACCAGATATAGGGAGCATGGCACCATCTGGACTCATCTCGCCCCATTCCGAGATCCATGTTTTAGCCTGTTCGTCCAGCCATCGGTTGTCTGCCCTCGCGATATCGGCTGTTCGGCCCAATATCTCGATGATCCTGGGCTGGTATGTCTTGAGCTGAGGGAGGAGGTTGAGGCGAATCCTGTTTCTCAGGTATGTGGGCTCAAAATTGGACGCGTCTGTGACATACTCAAGCTGTCTTTGACGGAGATAAGAGAGTATTTCCTTACGGGTTAGCTCGATGAGCGGCCTGATAATCCCGTTTCTTCTTACAGGCCGGATGCCGGAGAGGCCTGCCGGGCCGCTCCCGCGCAGTAGCCGCATCAGGACCGTCTCGGCCTGGTCGTTGAGGGTGTGACCGGTGGCGATTTTCTGGGCCCCGAATCCTTCCTTGACCTCCCGGAGAAACCCGTATCGAAGCTTCCTGGCCTTCTCCTCCAACGAGGCGCTCCCCGGGTCCAGAGGAGGATCGGCCTTTTTCACAACCACATTCAGATGGAGAGAAGCCGCTAAGTCCCTGACAAATTCTGTTTCATAGTTATCCGCCTCCGGTCTCAGCCCATGGTCGAAGTGGGCGACGGTCAACGTTATGTCAAGGGCACCTTCGAGACGATGGAGTACGTCCAGGAGGCAGGCGGAATCCGCCCCGCCCGAGACGGCCACCACCACCCGGTCCCCCCGCGCGATCATGTGGTATCGGGAGACGGTATTCTCGACCTTTCTGACAATCCTATTTGCAGGGTCCATGCCCCCTCCCGGCCAGATGCCTTTCGCAGGCGCGTTTTGAATTACAGACACAGATACGACGCTGGTATCTTATAAGGAAGCCCTTCCACGCGCAAGCCGGAAAAACTTTGACAGGCCGTTCACCATCTGCTATAAAGAAAAGATGATTCATATTGCGGAGGACCATTGGGCAGCCTTTTCTCAGGGCTCATTGTATCCAAGGTGCGAATCAAACTCCTCACCCGTGCCTTCTTTAATGCCATGATTCAGACCCAACAAATTTCCATGGCCTGCCGCCGCGCCATCCTTCTCCTTGTCGCAATCGGCATCATATGGGCTATTGTCCCTATGGCCTCGGCAACTCGCGATATGTGCCCTTCCATGATGTCATACCTCCGGCTGGCCCGGCCCCACACTTTTTGCGATGAACCGGCGCCCATGGACGATCCGGAAGTCAGAGAGCGGTTTGAAAGGGAATTTCTCCTGTCTGCATGGAATGAACCCCAGGTCATTCTGTGGCTGAAACGCTCCAAAAGATACTTCAACATCGTCGAACCGATGCTCCACTCCGCCGGCCTGCCGGATGACCTCAAATATGTGGCGGTGGCTGAGAGCGCCCTAAGGCCCCATGCCGGATCAAGGAAGGGGGCCATGGGATTCTGGCAGTTCATGCCGGCCACCGGTCGGAAATACGGTCTGACCATCGACAGCCGCAAGGACGAACGCCGCAACATCTTCCGATCCACCAGGGCAGCCATAACATACTTCAAGGAGCTTCGCGAGCAATTCGGGTCCTGGACCCTGGCGGCCGCGGCCTACAATATGGGGGAGCAGGGTCTCATGAGCGAGATACTGGAACAGCGCACCGACAACTACTACGATCTCTACCTCCCGCTGGAGACCCAGGACTTTCTGTTCCGCATCCTCGCCATCAAACTAATTATGACACACCCTGAGAGGTTCGGCTTTGAGCTCACGCCCGGCGACTATTATCCGCCCCTGACATTCGATCGGGTCCGCATCGATTGCACCGTCGAAACGCCCATCCGCCTGGTGGCCCAGGCAGCCGGGACCCAGTTCAAGGTCATCAAGGACCTCAACCCCGAGATCAGGGGATATTTTTTGGCCCAAGGGACCCATGAAATCCTTGTCCCAAAGGGGGCCTCTGCCGAATTTCAAAAACGGTTTGCAAAACTTGGCAAACAATCGGCTTCCGGTCAAGACAGCAGGATCTACATCGTCAGAAAGGGAGACACCCTCTCATCCATTGCCGCCAGATTCGATGTGCCCCTCCCCGCCATCATCATCTGGAACCGGCTCGATCCCAAACGCCCTATCCACCCGGGCGACAAACTCACCATCCATCCCGGCAAATAGCGGGCTGGATGTTTTTGTTACCCGGGTTAAGCGGTTCAGAGTTCAAGGTTCAGGGTTGAAACAAGCTAACTGATAATCATCAATAGGAAAATAGCTGATACGTGCAAATATGCTGTTTCACCCAGTGGGTGAAGATGGCTCATCT
>CAYPDL010000141.1:0-9182 GCA_964409475.1 uncultured Desulfobacteraceae bacterium
TATCATGCCAAATTTATTGAAATGATAGCCTAATGAAGGGTGCGAAACTTGAGTCTGTAACACCTTAACCCAAGGCGGCCAATCGGCCGTAACCAAACAGTGTAGAAAAATATGGCGCTCATCCGTTAAAGTGGTAGTTGCCAAACGTCCACAAAGGAGGGAACGCCATGAAGAACTCTATCGAGAAGCATACACGAAAAATCACGGGAACGATAGGGTGTTTTGACCGGATTATTTTCAAGGGCTACCTCCCGATCAGTCGGGCGGAGTCCATGGAAGGATTCACGGCCTCCCGTGGGCTTTTCATCAAGGATTTCAAGACCGTTGTGCTCAAGCAATCGGAGCGGGTGAAACAATACGGCAAGGCACTTGCTGAGGCCGCCGGCCGCCCCTATATCCACCTGACGGGACGTGAGGGAGTCGGGCGCCCATGGGCGCACAACATCTTGAGCAACTTTTTCATTGACACACAATGGCGCCTCTCCTAATCTTCTTGTCCTCAAAAAGGAAATTCTTATATCAATAAGCATGGGCCGGGGAACGGGGCCGGGGCTGCAGCGGGTTCATCCAGAAACCCTTCCCATTGGGGGGCCTCTCCCGGTAACTGCTGGAGGTCGTGGCGGAGGGGTTTGCGATCCATTGAGGCGGAACTGGCGCGGGGCCGCCGGTGTACAGGTTGAAGGAGAAAGGGCAGGCAACATGGGAGATGGGAAAGAGGACGGGACCGGCTGGGGAGAGGCAGGGGCGGGGGAAGGGTTTTACCGCTGGCATGTCCGCGCAGCCGTCGTCCGAAGTGTGGCAAGCTTTGCCTTGTGGCTCTCGTGCCTGGGCGCCTGTGGCATCGGCCTGGTCCACCGGCACAATCTCATTGCCGACACCCTTGCCGTCTCCTTCCTGATCCTGATGAACCCGCCCGTTCTATGGGTGCTCAAACGGCTGCGGAAGAGAAAAGCGGCCGAAGCGTTCGCCATCGTCATCAACGGCCTGGAGATTGTCGGCTACACCGCGGTCATACACGCCCTCGGGGGGATCGAAGCGGCCTATCTGCTGATCATCTATGCGGCGCTGATCGTCTACGTGGGCATGTGGGGGGTGGGTTACCGGCCCTTTCTGGTTGCCGGGATGTGCAGTCTTTTCTTCGCCGCCCTGGTCACCCTGGAGCACACAGGCGTTCTGACGCCCCTTCGGATCAACCCCGACTATGTCGTGACCTGGCCGGAACAACTGGGGATCGTCTCGGTGACCGCACCGCTGCTGTTCATCGTGGCCTTCATCTCCGCCTATACGGCGAGGATCATCCACCACAGCGGGGAGACGCTCCGCCTGCAGAAGGAGGCCTTGGAAGAGGCCCTCCGCAAGGCCCAGGAGTCCGATCGCCTCAAGGCGGAGTTTCTGGCCAACGTCTCCCACGAACTGCGTACCCCGCTCAACGCGATCCTCGGTTTTTCCGAACTGCTGAAGGAGGGGGTCTTCGGCCCTCTCAACGAGAAGCAGGAGGAATCGCTGGGAGACATTCTCGACAGCGGGAGGCACCTGCTGACCCTGGTCAACGACCTGCTCGACCTGAACAAGGTGGAGGCCGGTCGGATGGAGCTGGTCCCGTCCCAAACAAACCTCCGGGGGCTCATCCAGGAGGGTCTTCACGTCTTTCAGGAAAAGGCCCATGAGCGGGGGCAATCGCTGATGGCCGATCTGGCGGAATGCCCCGCGACGCTCCAGGCCGACGAACGCCGGCTGAGGCAGATCCTCTACAACCTTCTGTCCAATGCCCTCAAGTTTACGCCGGCCGGGGGCGAGATTCGCCTCTCTGCCCGCGAGCTGGCCTGGGAAGAGGGAGGATGGCGGAGCGCTGCCGGCCGGGCGGTCGTGCTCCCCATCGCCCCCGGCGAGGAAGGGATGGATCAGCGGCGGATCGTCGAGATCCGCGTCGCCGATACGGGCATCGGCATCAAGGCTCAGGACCTGGAACGGATTTTCAATCCCTTTGAACAGGCCGACGGTTCGATGACCCGCCGGTACGAGGGCACCGGCCTGGGCCTCGCCCTGACCCGGCGGTTCGTGGAAATGCACGGCGGCAGGGTATGGGCCGAAAGCGGGGGGGAGAACCTGGGCAGCGTCTTTCACGTCGTCCTCCCCCTGTAATCAAACAAACCGCCAGCCTTTTTTTCCCCGATCAGGCAAGCGTTGATAATTTCACTGGTCCGGTCATGCCCGTGCATACAATGGACATAGATGACGACAGTGCCCTTATAATCCGGGTTGTTTTTTGCATCGCCTTCATTTATGCGTATGACTATCGTTATGACAGGACCCTTTATCTGAGGGCTTCTGTCATATGCTATATCGACAACCCTGATGATAACCCGGATGCCAGAAGAGATTATGAATATTCGAACACATGGAACAAAGACGAGATTTTAACAACCGACACCGGGGTTGAATATGATGCAAATGGAGTAAAAGTGACTGAATATAAATGGCGATCAACAACGGTCAAAAACTCATTGAGAGGTACAGGTGCACTTGGTTACGATGAATATTACAAAGAATACAAGGATGGGCTGTTAACGTACCAGGAAGAGGTCACTTTCGATTCAGACGGATACCCTCAAACCTATAGCGTAGACAATAATGGTGACGGAGTCTATGAAGAGACATATTACTCCGAGATTACAAAAACAGGTGAGGGATATCTTGAATCCCTCCTGTGGATAGAGGATGGCACGGGCAATAAGAAGTGGAAGGAAACGTTTTCCCATGACGAAGAGGGGCTCCTCAAGAGAACCAAAGATTACCAGATGGTTGAGGATCAATTCGTTCTGGAAATGGTTGTTACGGATGTGTGGTATAAAAACCCTGTCAATGGACCCACAGGCGGCATACATGTCTACTTCGAATCAGATGAGGAGGGGAATCCCCTGGGAGAGTATGAAACAATCGAATGGACAATAACCCAAAAGATTCGTCATTACTATTCTTCCTTAGAAGAAGCCTCTCGAATAACGGATTCCCTGGAAAAGATCAGGCTCCAATAATGTGAGAGCATGGGGGCCATTAAGTCGGCGCGAGATGCGCCAATGGAATCGTGGCCACATTGAAGCAAGAACCTGTTCTCTCTCTTTTTCTTTGCGGGCTGGGCGCCGTTGCGTGAAAAGTCGAAATTCTTTCCAAAAATGGTGTTTTTCTCTTGACGCAGAAACTGGAACTAGTTAAAGACGATTTTAACTGAGCGCTCAGTCGGTTTGTCCTTAACCGAGATATCTGTCATGTCCAAAAAAGAGTCCATAATCAACGCCGCCACGATCCTCTTCTCTAAGAGGGGGTTTGAGAATACCCGCATGTCGGAAATCTCCAGGATGACGGCGGCGGCCGAGGGAACGATTTTTTATCATTTCAAGAACAAGGAAGACCTGTTCCTGGCGGTACTGGAGCAGTTCCGGCAGGATGTCATCAGTGAGTTTGAGCGTTATCTGGGCAACATGAGGTTCCAAAGCGGTATGGAAATGCTGGAAGGGTGCCTCTCCTTTTACCTTTCCCTGGCAGAGACCATGGAGGAGCGTTTTCTCCTCTTGCATCGACACGATGCCTATCAGCTTGCAAGGGTTAACGCCTCCTGCAAAGGATATCTGGAGGCCGTTTACAATGGCCTTGTGAACATCTTTGAGATGGCCATTGCCAAGGGGCAGGAAGATGGGTCCATGGCAGTCATGCCCCCGAGGAAGGCCGCATTGATCATCTTTTCCATGGTAGATGGTCTGGCAAGGTTTAGTACCTATGGACTCTACGATGCAGGCTCGCTTTACCAGGAGTTGATTGCAGCCTGCCGGAGAATGGTCGGAAATCAAGGAATTTCAACAACAGGTGATGAAAATGCTACATAAATTTTTCCCGTTTATTTCCTGGTTCAAGGATTACAACATGAGCAGTTTCAGAATCGACGCCATCTCCGGGCTCACGGTGGCGCTGGTTCTCATACCCCAGTCCATGGCCTATGCGCAATTAGCGGGGCTGCCTGCCTATTACGGGCTCTATGCCGCATTCCTCCCCCCCATGATCGCATCCCTGTTCGGCTCCAGCCGACAGTTAGCCACCGGCCCTGTGGCGGTCGTTTCCTTAATGACCGCTGCTTCCCTTGAACCGCTGGCTACCGCAGGAAGCGAGGGGTATATCGCCTATGCCATTGTGCTTGCCCTGATGGTGGGCGCATTCCAGCTCACTCTCGGTCTCTTGAGACTGGGTCTCGTGGTCAATTTCCTGTCGCATCCAGTGGTGAACGGCTTTACCAACGCGGCAGCCATTATCATCGCCTCATCCCAGCTCTCCAAGATGTTCGGCGCCTATGTGGACAACTCTGAACACCATTATGAAACCATTATGCGCGTTATCGAGGCGGCCTTTCATTATACCCATTGGCCGACTTTTTTAATGGGGGCCTTTGCGTTCGCCATTATGTACGGACTGAAGTGGATTTCGCCCAGGATTCCCAATGTGCTGGCAGCGGTAGCCATCACGACCTTGATTTCCTGGGCCACCGGGTATCAGCACAACACGACCGTTCCCATCGATTCCATCGTATTTTCCGAGGCAAGGGGACTGATCGGCAAGTTCAATGGGATAACCCAGAAACTGCCTGAACTCGCTGAGGAACGGGCAGAGGCGTATAAAGCCATCGAATCGTCCAAAAAGGCCAATGATATTCAGCAGGTCCTCGACGCCGAACACGCTGCAACCACCCTAACATTCCGCATCGAGCGGCTGAAGGAAGAGGCCCATAGCTACCGTGAACAGATCAGGCGTCTAATACTGAGGGGCGTTCAGGAACCGGACGGGCCTCAGAAATTTTATCTGGACGGCCGTCTCCCGGTGGGAGCCAAGCACGATGGCCGTGTCTGGCGCCTCAAGGTAGGAAACACTCCACTGGCTGAAAATAAATTGACCATGATGGGCGGCGGCGCGGTGGTTGGCGAGATTCCCAGCGGATTGCCGTCTTTCAGCATCCCCAAGATGAATTCCAGCATTATCCTGCATCTCTTTCCGTATGCGGCCATCATATCGCTTTTAGGTTTTATGGAGGCCATTTCCATTGCCAAGGCCATGGCCGCCAAGACAGGTCAACGGTTGGACCCGAATCAGGAACTCATCGGCCAGGGGCTGGCCAACCTCTGCGGTGCCATCGGCAAGAGCTATCCCACATCCGGCTCTTTTTCGAGATCAGCGGTCAACCTTCAAGCCGGCGCTGTTTCAGGACTTTCCAGCGTATTTACGAGCATCACCGTCGTCATAGTCCTCCTCTTTTTTACGCCGCTCCTCTACTACCTCCCACAGTCGGTCTTAGCCGCTGTGATCATGATGGCGGTCATCGGTCTCATCAATGTAACCGGATTTGTACACGCCTGGAAGGCCCAGTGGTATGACGGCGTCATCTCCATTATTACCTTTGTGGCCACCCTCGCTTTCGCGCCCCATCTGGACAAGGGGATTGAGATCGGTGTAGTGCTCTCCATCCTGGTGTTTCTCTACAAGAACATGCGGCCCAAGGTTGCCTCCCTGTCGAGACACGAGGATGAGGCGCTTCGCTGCGTGACCACACATGGATTAAAGGAATGTCCGTACATCTCCATGGTCCGGTTCGACGGACCGCTCTTCTTTGCCAATGCAAGCTATCTTGAGGATAAGATCATGGAATTTATGCGCAACAAGAAGGACTTGAAACATATCATCATTGTGGCGAACGGCATCAACGATATTGATGCATCGGGGGAAGAGACACTGTCCTTATTGGTGGACAGGGTCAGAAGTGCGGGGGTTGATATCTCTATGAGCGGCGTGAATGAGTCGGTGATGAGTGTTTTGGATCGCACCTATTTTACCGCAAAGATAAGGAAGGACCATCTATATCCGACAATGGAAAAGGCTATTGCATCCGTTCACAAAGAGTCGCATCCATCGGGCGAGGAGGGGCTTTGTCCGCTTCTTCCGGTGTCCCGTCCAGCATGAGGCGGTTTTTCGGGGATTGAAGAAGGGGTGCAGGAAGATGTGCATAAAGACCGGGCGCAATTGACGGTTTGAAGGAAGGATGGGCATTGGCGGTCGAGGGACATTGGGAACGCTTCCTATGATGAATAGAAAAGGGGTTTAAAATGACAGCAATCAGCATATTCAGCGGCATCTTTTGCGGCGAAGAACCTGTTGTCGCCGGACTGGTTTCCGAAACGGGTTATGGTCTGGTCAGGGACGCGGATATTGTTCTCGAAGCGAGCGGACTTTCAGGCCTGTCCCAACAAAAAATAGAAAGGGCGTTTTCGGGCAAGGCCTCGGTATTCAATAAGTTCACTCACGAGAGGGAGCGATCGGTCGCCTATCTCAAGCTGGCGCTGGCGCAGAATCTCTCGGATAAAGACCTCGTGATCGATGGGTTCGTCTCTCATCTGATCCCCGAACAGTTGGGTCATGTGCTTCGGGTCTGCCTCATTGCGGGCATACCCTTCAGGACAGATAGGGCACTTCAGGATCGCGGCGTGAGCGAAAATGATGCGGCGAGGCTTATCCGGAAACACGACGAAGAAGCTGCCGCCTGGGTCCACACCCTTCTGGAGGTGAATGACCCTTGGAATGCCTCGCTCTATGACATGCTCCTGCCCACGGACAAGATGGGTTTGGATGCTATCGTCGGCCGTATCCGGGAGGTCATGAAAAAAGATGTAATGAGAGACACCCCTCAATCAAGGAAGGCGGCGGAGGATTTTTTACTGTCTGCCAAGGTGGAGGTGAGACTGGCCAATGAAGGACACAACGTCGGCGTGGAAGCCAAAGAGGGCGACATTGCCCTGACGATCAATAAACACGTTCTCATGTTGAACCGGTTGGAAGAAGAACTCATCAAGATAGCAAGTCAGGTCCCGGGGGTGAAAGGGGTGACAACCCAGGTGGGGAAAGAATTCTACCAGGCGGACATATACCGGAAACATGATTTCGAAATGCCGTCAAAGGTCCTGCTCGTGGATGATGAACGTGAGTTCGTAGAGACCCTTTCCGATCGTTTGGTGATGCGGGATATGGGTTCTGCCGTGGCCTATGACGGGGAATCGGCCCTGGAATTGATCAAGACGGACGAGCCGGAAGTGATGATCCTGGATCTCAGGATGCCCGGCATCGACGGGATCGAGGTCTTGAGAAGGGTGAGGCAGACGAACCCTGACATAGAGGTGATCATCCTCACGGGCCATGGCTCAGAGGCAGACAGGGAAACCTGCATGGGCCTGGGGGCCTTCGCATATCTCCAGAAGCCCGTGGATATCGAGAAACTGAGCGCGACGATCAAGAGCGCCAATGAAAAAATCAGGCGCAGGAACAGATCCGAAGACAACCGGCCCTCGAAGGGATAGTCATCGTGCCGTGTTCGTCCTTCTAAGGGGCTGTTTCGCTCACGGTGCATCCGGATGAAGGCATTGAAGTATGCTTCTAGAGTTTGGGCATTTCTTTGCCGCTATTCCCACGGCCCGGCCGGGCCCCATGGTCCCCATGGACCCCAGAGGCCCCAGTTCATGGATGCGTCTGCATTCATTTCCGCTGCCATGCGTTGTTCATCAGCGATCTGCTTCTGCAGGGCGAGGTTCTGATAGCGCTGGTAGGCCTGTTCATTCCCTACGTAGATGCATTGGCAGGAGGTGGCGTCTGCGTAGACGTAATAGAGCTTACCCTGGTGCTGGTGGGGGACGAGCTTTCGCTGGGTCAGGGTTTGCAGGTGAGCAATCTTCTCAGGGGTATCGGCCAGGCGCATCTGGAACCCTGAGGCGGCGAGCAGACGTTCAATATCCATGGCATTCTGGTTCTGGATGGCGGCGCATGCGGACAGGGCCAGTGCAAAAGCGGCAAGGATAGCGGCCCATTTCAGGACATTTCTCACGTGCAAAGAAGAAACACTGGGTTTGATAGGTCTCGGCATTGATTTTTCCTCCTTAAAGATAATGTGGTTCTTCGCGGATTACCGTGACAAATTCCTCTTTTTCCAATCGAGGTTTCAGGTTTCGGGTTTCAGGAGTAACCAGCATCCAGCAACCAGAGACGCGAGCGCCTCTACTATTTCCGGTGACGGGCAAGGATGATGAAATTGTCCTTGAAACCGACGTTGAACAGGTCCCCGACCTTGAAACCGGTATCGACCAGGTGGCCTTTGGGGATGAGGATTCCCTCGTGGCTCATTTTCACGGGTCCCGTATCCCTGTAGAGTCCGTCTACATCGATATATCTTTTCAGTCGATAACTGAGATGGGCCACTTTCCGCTGGAGCGCCTGGAGGGTCATCTGCGTGATTTCGCAGATCTTGTCCGCCTCTTTGTATTTCTGTACCAGCATGAGCAACTGCTTATCAGAAACCGCAGCGACTCGCGCATTTTCCGGCTCACGGCTTTTGGCTTCGGCGACCGGCGGTTTCGGTTTGAGCCTTACGGCCTTGAGGTCCACAACCGGCTCCTGACGAACTGGTTCCTCTTTGCGAGGCGAATGCGTTTCCGGGAGCAGTTCTTTGACCATATCATCCCAGCGATTGAAATCCGGGAAGGTGTTGCCGATCTCCTCCTCATTCCACAATGAACGATCATCCGAGATCTCCTCCAGGGTGTCGTCTTCCCCGATTTTTTCCAATTCTTCCTCTGCCATCACCGACCTCCTTTCGCCCTTCCTTTTCGTTCGGTCGAGAAAACTCGAAACCAATCAAAGATGCAACATGGCCGTTCGGCCGGGTTTGCGTTGAGATCCGGAATGTTGAACCAGAAGCACTTCTGCCGTTCCTGGCAAAATTAGCATGGGAAATGCGCAAAGTAAACATCTAAATGGCAAAATGATTATGGGCAAAATAATTAAGATGAAGATCATTCAATCGATTTATCATCTGGTGAGTCTGCATTTCTGAGTAAAGGTGGATCAATGGCAATGAGCGGTGAAGTGTGAGATCGGAAAATTTTCCCGTGCAGGGTTTGGGTTGAAAAAGAGGGCGGTTTCGTGTAATCAATAGCGCTTTAAACAATAGACAAGGAGGAACGATTGAATGGAGACGATCAAGATTATGCCCTGCTTGGATATGAAAGAGGGACGGGTGGTGAAGGGTGTCCATTTTGTGGACCTGAAGGACGCAGGAGATCCGGTGGAAAATGCGCGATTCTATCAGCAGGAGGGGGCGGATG
>CAYPDL010000142.1:0-9180 GCA_964409475.1 uncultured Desulfobacteraceae bacterium
ACCACCCAGAGGACATCGTCTTCGATCTGATAGGTCAGGCCGTTGGGTCTAAGGATCATTTCCAGTGCCTGGTCCCACGGGATGTTGTCGAGCTTCATGGAGATCTTCCCCTCCACATCGCTCCCCCAGACGATATTGATCCCCGCCACCTCGGATATCAACTGCAGGATGTTCCGGATATCCGTATCCACAAAATCAAAGCTCATCCTCTGACCCGCATACTGTTTGGATGTGGCCTCGAAAAGCCCGGCCCGCGTCTCGATTCCTTCGGGTGGCGCCGTTTCCGGTTTTCCCGTTTTCTTATCGGGTTGACGCACGGGCGCTGTTTCAGGAGGATGCACGCCCTGTTCCGGGGCAACGGATTCCGGCCTTCTCCCCTTTGCGGTCTCCACATGCACGGCATCAAAGTCGATGTTCAACTCCGTTCCCTCCCGGGTGATATGATAGGGAATCAGTTGTCTTAACGTCACCCTCAGGGACACGTGACGGTCCAGTGCGGAATAAAAGGCCTGGACCCGCTGGACCGCTCCCTCTGCATGTTCGGAATCGAGTTTCTTCATCAGATCCGGTTTGATGGCGCCGTTCCTGAGGTCCACGATCAGGGTCGTGCCGTCTAATTTCACGTCGTAGTCAACTTTTTTGTCCGTCGTGATGCTGAGGCGTGTCCGGTTTCCCGGTCGCTGGGTCACTGCCACATCCATGATCTGCGGCAGCGACGGGGTCGAGGCTGCAAGGGCAGGCCGGATGTCCTCCACGACTTCTTCGGGGGAGGCCGGGATGACCTCGAGGACAATATCCTTGTTCCGCTTCACCAGCCGGGTTTGGGTCACTTCATGCCGGACATAGACCACCACCTCGGTTTGTCCCGGGGCTTTTTCTTGGATGGAGATCTCTTTTACAGGGCCTGCCTTAAGCGTTTGCCGTGCGGGGAGGTCCTGAGCCGGCCTCCCTTTGATCTCGAAATAGAGGCGGGCGGGGTTGGTCAGAGCGTAGGGTTTTCCATAAGTGGTCGCTTCTGAACAGACGAAGGTAACCACGGCCTGGTGCGGCGTCGCCTCGGTGCGGACGGCCTCGATGACGGCCGCAGCAGGGGCCTTATCGCCCGCGTCAACTTTGGTTTCAGGAGGCGTTGAACAGGCGCCTATCAAAATCCCTGAAATGGCGACCAACAGGCTGAGCCCGTTCCGGAACATCTTACCAACATCCAGGTTCATCAAAATATCCTCCTTGCCCGTCTGCGGGCCATAAGGATGGCTATTCAGCTTTTCTTTGCGACTTTGTGAGAATAAAAAACCATGACTCACACAGAGACACAGAGACACAAAGTAAAACAAAAACGGGTACATAATAAACCCAAAAAGAAAACTCTCTGTGGCTTTGCCTGCCCCGCCTGCCCCATGGAATCTTAGTCCGTTCCCATTCCATCGGGGTGAAACCTTAGTCCTTGTTTCACCGGGGTGGCTTTGTTTACCCCGTAGCTTCGGAAAATGGTACTGGGGTGTGAGTCCCGCCTTGGCGGGATTGGTTGTGGTTGTACCGCGTTAGTCACTTCTTCCTACTATTCCCCATAGACCCGGTAGACCTCGGTTATCCGCTTTACCGCCCGTATCGGTTCATCCCTGGCCCCCTCGATATCGAGACGTCTCACAAAGATCTCCGGTCGGTCCCGGCGAAAAACATAGTTGATCACATAGATGTTCAGGCCGGGCAGGACATCAAATTTAAAACGCGAGACATACTCCGAACGGGGTTTTTTTGACCCGTATTCGCTTTCTGCGATGGGCTCCAGGGTCGCCGTAGCCATATGCGTTCCTAATTGCATAACATTTCTGTAATCCTGTTCCGCCACATTCAATTTCCATCCCTTCCCGCTTTCATGGGGAGACGGATTTTTGCTCAGCTCCCGTTTGCCCCAGAGATACATGAATCGGAGGCCGGTTTCTCCCTCCCGGTACGGAACAAAGTAAAAATCGCTTTTCTTGGGAAGCATGTAAAATTCAAGGGAATACGCAGGGCCGTTGGTTTCTTTTATTACAAGACCGACATTCTTGATGATATAACTGAGTTCCTTCAGTGCCTCGAGACTCTTTACGCGGCTCTGCATCATCTGTCCGGTGCGGCTGCGAAGGGTCCCGGCCTCGCTCTCCTTCCGGACGTCATATACCATGCCGTCGGCCTTCACCTGCCAGGAGAGGTTGAGATCGTCGCACATGGGCTGCGACAAAAAAATCACCTCGCCCAGGTTCCTGCGCTCGTCGCCCGCTGCTTCGACAGATGCCTTGACCAGGACATGGGTAAAAAAATCAAGCCCTGAATCAGAAAAGGTCGCCCGCCACGGCAGGGGGGTGAGTTCCCTGAGATTTCCGATATTGCTGAAATCATCAAAAGGGGGCATGATGCCCCATAGCTCCACCCGGCAGGCGACGGTTGTCCCATCGGACGTATCGATCCGGCCGAATACATAGACATCCGCCTTCATCTCGCCCACAATCCGTTCTCTCAAAGGCTCATTTTTTTCAAACTCCTCGGCAGTGAACAACCGGCCCGTGTCTGAAAGAGCCTGGGGCAGGAAAAGATTAAACTGAGGGCTGTTACCTAACGCAAGCCTGATTCGGTTGCATACATACCGGGAGCCGACGGTGATGTTTCCCGCCTGGTCTGTGAAGTCAAAAACAGCGATTTTGATCACCGGCCTCTTTTCGGCATTAAAATATCGGGTCGCAATCTCCTTCATGAGAGATGCGGAAAGCCTGTCGATCCCTTCATTGAGAGAAGGCGACGTATGTCCGCCCTCGGCTGCCGCGCATACCGGTCCGCAGACCATGAAAAATACCCAAACAATAAGTCTGATCATCCGTTTCATCTGCTTATCCTTATTTGTCATTAGTCATTAGTCATTCGTCATTGGCCTGCCTTCCACCTTGGACTTTGGACATCGGACTTTGGACTTTGGACATCGGACATCGATCCTCACTCATACACCTGGTCAGGCAATTTCATTTCCACGTTTTTATATTTTATATACAGTTCGTTTTCCAGATAGGGCTCCTTTACGATGACTTTCTTCTCTTTCCTTGCAATCCTGTCCACCACACCGCCGTTGGTTCCGATCCGGGTCCCCTTTTTCACGACAAACCCCCTTCCCTTGGGGTCCCTGACCATGGCCCATGCCATGCCTTCGGCCTGAACAATGGCCGTCAGGGTCAATTGAGAGAGCGCCAATTTCTGCAATTCCGTCCTGGCAACCAGGAGTTCCTTCAATTTTTCTGCGGCTGCCTGCTTCTCCTTTTTCAGCTTCTGTTCTGCGTCAAGTTGCTTCTGCCTTTCGTCTTCAGCCCTTGCAGTGGCCTGTTGCCCCCGCTTGACAAGATAGGAGAGGAAAGGGTCGGGAATCCTGTCAGGATCAAACGGCTGTTTCTGAGGCCGCAGATCCTTGTATGCCGGCAAGGGGATCTCTTTGGAGGGATCAGCATTCACTGGACTCATAAGAAAGAATAGGCATAGTGCGGAGATGATCCCCCTTGGCAGTATCTTTATGCACTTTTCCATCCGTGATCTTCCCAATCCCTTAATACCTAACCCGGACAAGCCGGAACCAAAAAGGCCTCACCGGGGTGTCTCCGCCTGCCCCGTGAAACCATCTTCTTCTCTTGTTTCACCGGGGTGTCTCCGTGTGAGTCATGGGTTTATTTCTTCCCTTTCTGCTGCTGCGCCTTCTCTTTCTCTTCGTCTTCCTTGCTCTTGAAACGGTAGGTGACGGCCTTGCACGCGGTTATCAGATCCGTGGAGAGGGGTTCATTCGGCCTTAATGAGATGTCTACGATGTTCACAATACGCTCCATGCGGCTGATCTTGTCGAGAAACAGAATCACCTCCCTGAACCTGCCGCCCACCTCCATGGAAACAGGTATTTCCACATAGAAATTCTTTACCTCTTCTTTCCCCGGGCTGAAGAGCCTGAATTGCAAATTGGAATCAACCCCTAATTGACTGATGCCGGCCAGCAGGCTCGGGATTTCTCTTTCATTGGGCAGAATTTTGAGGGCCTTCTGGAATTCCTTTTCCACCTGCGCCATCTCATCCTGAAGACCTGCCAGTTTCCCCCCCCATATCTTGCCCATACGGATTTTTTGTTTGAGATCAGCAATCTCCTTTTCCATGCTGTCAATCTCCTGCATCCTGGGCATATAGACAAACCACGCAAAGCCGCCGCCCAACACGAGCACGAGGCCGGAGATGATCAAGAGCCTGTGGACCTTTTTGATCTTTTGGGCCCTTTCAAAAAAAGAATCCGCGGCGGACCGCCAGTTGATATCCTTGAGAGCCATCTAACGCTTCCCTTTAGCGTGCGTCGTCTTCTGTTCCGATCCAGACGGCGCTTGTTGCAGTGCTGTTTGGCATGTGACCACAAAGCCGGAGGCCTTCAGGTTATACTTGGGGAAATCCTGTAGTTGCGTGCTCTTGAGGTCGACCGACGTGATGGATTTGGCCTTTTCAAGATTCGTCATGAAGAGGGCCACGGTGTCGTTGTCCATGGCCGTGCCGTTAATGGTTAACATTCCCCCATTTTCAACAAGAGATTGAAGCCACAACCTGTCCTCGGGAACCGCCAGGGCGATCTCTGTGAGGATCTTGAGCGGTCCGCCCTTTTTCTGCTCAAGGTCCCGAATCACAGTTAATCTGTCCTGGATCTCCTTTATTTTTGCCCTTATCTGGGCGGCTATCCGGTTATTTTTTTCATATATGGCCAACTCTTTCCGGGCACTCTGCTCCTCGGCCTTCAATACGTTCAATCGGCTGCTTGAACTGGTCTGAAGGTATGCCATTACCAGGATGAGAAACACCAGCGTCAGAAAGTAGATGCTGGTCTCTCGCCGTATGTTCTCTTTCTTTCTGGCCGCCCTGAAGGGCAAAAGATTGATTCGTATCATTTGTCGTCTATGCTTCTCAGAGAAAGACCGACTGCCACACCGGCCTGCAGGGCCATGTAATCCAGGTAGTCAACATCAAAGCGTTTATAGTCGATAACCAGATTCCTGAAAGGGTTTAGTGGCTCCACGGGAATCCCGGCCTCCAGCTCTAAATATTTCTGAAGGCCAGGCATGTTGCACGACCCCCCACTGACGATAATTTTTTCAATGCGATCGCCGGCGCGCGTACCGGACACAAAATCGAGTGCCCGTTTAATCTCTTTGACCCATGCTGAAAGCGCATGGTTTACAATTTTGGTGAGTCCTTCCTCTTTTCGGTCGTCTAACTCCGCTCCGCCCAATTTCATCTTTTCGGCCTTAGGCAGGTCAATGTTGAACTCCGCCCTGATCGCCTCCGTGACCTGGGCCCCGCCATAGGAGGAATCTCTTGAAAAGATGGATATGCCCCCGCTGACAACATTTATTTCCAGTTCAGCGGCCCCCAAATTGATGATGGCGTAGCACTTCTTAGGGTTTCGCAGGTTGATTTCAGCGGCATTCTGGAGGGCAAAGATGTCGACGTCCAGTACGCCCGGGTTGAGGTCTGCCGCCCGAATCAGCTCCACATATTCGTCGATAATCTCCCTTTTGGCGGCCACCAACAGCACATCCATCTGTTTCGGGCCCTTCGATGCGCCTTCCTCATCGCCGTGCGCATCGGGTGCGCTCCCGGGATCAAGGACGGTAAAATCCAGATTCACCTCGTTGATGTCGTAGGGAATATACTTCTCGGCTTCCTCCTGAATGGCCGCTTCAATCTTCGATTCCTCCATCTTTTCCAGGGTGATCTTTTTTGCGATCACCGAATACCCGGACAACGAGACGGCCACATTGCTGTTTTTGACCCTCAAATTCTTATAAAGGGCCTTTATGGCCGACACCACACCTTCCTGATCTTTTATAGAGCCTTCCACAACGGCGCCCGGGGGCGTATGGATCACCCCGAAATTCTGGAGTATCCTCCCCCGCTTCGAGTGCACGATTTCCGCCAGCTTGATGCAATGGGAACCGATGTCCAGTCCGACCAGGGGTTTTTGCTTGCTAATGGGCATATGTTTGTTCCGAAAACAGTGTCATAATCATGATGCCGCTTGGTGCATAATAAAGGGAAATGATGGCAACGTCAATTTCCGGGAAAGACCCTTTCTTTGTCAGATAGACCCAGTCCAAGACCAAGGATGATTTTGCGCTTGGTCTCCATCCGACAACCCATTCCCTTCTCGACACGATCAATGGTTATCGGTGAAACGCCGGCCTTTCTTGCCAACTCCGCCTTGCTGATAAGCAGCTCCTCTCTGATCCTCTTTAAAGCGCTATGATTCAATTTATTCTCTCCTCTTGTCGGCAATGAAATCTGAAGGCCTTTCCGGTTAAATGCCTTCATCTTACTTCAGGCAAGTTGCTGCGCCGCCAACCCAATGGCGGCATCGGTTGACTCAGAAAGTAGAGCATAAATATTGCTATTTGTCAATAATTTGATATACTTTTAATGTAATTGTTGGCTAATTTTATATAATATATCAACATATGGTGAAGATCTGTATTGAATGGAACAATATATAGAAAAGAACGGGAACGAGACTAACCCCCTGAATTCGCAAAAGGGATTCCCATGAAAAAGCTACTGACAGCCATCGCCGCGGGCGTCTTTGTCCTGTCCCCCATCACCGCCTTTGCCGCCTATGTCATTCACCTCAAGGGCCGGACCCCCGCATCATGTCATAACATGTCAATAAGGCATGGAATTTCGGCGGGTTGACTTTTTGAACTGTCAAAGAGTAGACTGGCAATAAAACCCATCTCAAGTTTCGCACCTCTTCGCGTTCCAGACCGGGAGGTATCAGGTCCGTGGGGATCTCTTTGTAAAAGGCTGCAACAAGGTTTTTTGGAGGATGTGGAACGCCGTCGTAAGCTGATCAGAGGAATTGATTATTTGACAAGGGAGCAGATGGATGCACTGGTTCATCTGATTGATTCAATCGCAACGCAGCAGTCTTTGGATCAGGGGGCAGCCATTTCAAATGGGCTTGAATACAATGAGGCCTTAGACCCTGCAGTCGGGTTGATATCCGGCCCGACGGATTTTTCGAGTCGAGGCGAAGACATCCTCTCCCAGGAGATACGTGAGCACAGTGGATGGACGGTGAAGGAACCGACAAATGGCGACCGTCCCCTGACGCCCACTAAACAATACCCAAAAAACAGCTTGCAATAGTCCCAGATTGGGACTATCGTGGTGAATATGAGGATCATCGCGCTGTCAACACTCAAGACATTCTGGGAGGGGCGTCCTGCTTATGCCGATGTTAAGGAGCCCGCGTTGGCTTGGTATCGTCGCGTCTTGCAGGCAGACTGGGAATCGCCCGTAAATGTGAAGCAGGATTTCAGAAGTGCCAGTATTCTCAAGGATGGTAGGGTGGTTTTCAATCTTGCCGGCAACAAATACCGTTTGGTGGTGTGGATCAATTATGCATATCGTGTGGTGTATATCCGCTTTATCGGCACCCACACTCAATACGATCGAATCGACGCCCAAACGGTTTAGCCGAGAGGTATATTGAATGGACATAAAAGCGATAAGAACGGAAGACGATTACCGCGAGGCTTTGAGTGAAATCGAAACCTTGATGGAGGCGCCGGCCGGCACTCCCGAAGGAGAAAAGCTGGATGTGCTGGTTACGTTGGTCGAGGCCTATGAAAAGAAACACTATCCGTTGGATTTGCCTGATCCCGTGGAGGCAATTAAGTTTGAAATGGAGCAGCAATGCCTTACGGTAAAAGATCTTGAACCGATAATCGGCAAAAGCAATCGGGTATACGAGATCCTTAATCACAAACGTGCATTGACCCTCAGGATGGTTTGGCGTTTGCACAAGCAGCTGGGTATTCCGGCAGAGTCGTTGATTAAACCGCCGACACAACCACAACCAAGCAGGACCAGGTCCTGTGCAGGAAGAGGGTAAGGATTAGTCAACCTCGCAACATAACGTCCCACTTCCTTCCTTACACGGGCCGGGCGCAACCGAGTCACCTCAAGGTTTTTGATGGATTTGGCGCGGACAAAGTTCCCGGTTTCACGGAGCGCTCCCCCGGAACCGGCCAGTTGGGAAGATGGCAATTGAAGCGTTAACCCTCTGAGCACTCATGGGAAAAAACAAGGTCGAATACGCCATAAGGATTGGCCCTCTTGATCGATATCGGCATCTGCGTATTCAGGAAAGAGGAAAGATTGTCTTTTTCAGGGTGCAATATGAATCAAAGGTTAATCAGATATGGTATCCTGTTGTCAGATATGATACTGCGCATGGTTTTGCTCACAGAGATCTGCTGAACCATAAAGGCCATTCCACAAAGACGCCTTTGTTTAATCAAGACTTTAATGATGCGTTAACGTTTGCGGAGAATGATCTGAAAACCAACTGGGAATTGTATAAAAGGAGATTTCTGGAGGGGATGCGTCATGAACAAAGAGAAAAAAATGATAGAACGTAACATTGAGATCAGCGCGGAATTCAGCCGGTATCTATTTGAACATCCGGAGCTAGAAGAAAAACTTCCCGTTGGCGCTGAGGTTATTCTCCTGCCGGAGTTTGATAGAGGATTGAAGGAATACAATCTCAAACTGGGAAAAGCCATAGAATCCGAGCAAGGGGAAGTGGTATATGTGGCGATCAAGAACATGCGGCCCAAAATCTTGTCAAGAATCGAGGATGTTCGATTGGAGGCTGCGGGATAATAGTCATGCGCGCGGCGCGAACCCTGTTAGCCATTAGTTCAGTGAATCAATAAGGAGAAGCGGCATGAGCGAGGCGACTAACCGATTTGCCCTTTCAGCTTTCAGCTTCGAACTTCTATCTATAATCTTTCACTTCCACAAAAGAAACGCCCCATGAAAACACTCCTGACAGCCATGGCCGCAGCTGTTTTTTTCTTGCTCCCCATCACCGTTTTTGCCGCCTATGTCATCCACCTCAAGGGCCGGACCCATGCATAACGTTATAACATGCCAATAAGGATTGCAATTTCGCCTGGTTGACTTTGGAACCGCCAAGGAGTAGACTGGCAACAAAACCCATGCCTCACACGGAGACACCCCGGTGAAACAAGAGAAGAAGATGGTTTCACCCCAGTTAAATCTTCCGTGTCCTTTATTTAACCGGGGTGAAACCTTTGTTGCCGTTGTTTCACCGGGGCGGCTTTGTTTACCCCG
>CAYPDL010000143.1:0-8973 GCA_964409475.1 uncultured Desulfobacteraceae bacterium
CCCAATGGCATACCCCATTGAAGGGGGGGCTCGCAGATGAACCCATAGATCGGGTGGCCTTGTCCCAGTGGTGGAGCCATCTCGACGACCCCAGCCTGTCGAGACTGATGGAACAGGCTGTGGCAGGCAATCTGGATCTGAAAGAGGCCCGGGCACGGGTTAGGGAGGCCCGCGCAAAACGGGGAATAGAGGATGCCGGGCTGTTTCCCTATGTGGACGCCTCAGGCAAGCTGACTCGGAGCAAGGGGAGCGAGGAAACCGGGGCCGGCACCAACCGCACCCTCTATGCCGCAGGATTCGACGCCGGGTGGGAGGTGGAGATAAAAGAGCTGGGGTCGCCGAGGCCTATTCCGCTGCCGTAGACGTTCTCTTCGGCTATTTTCCGGCCCGAAAGGCCGCGTATTGGCCGACATGGCATATGCCCTTGGTAAAAATGGCGATGATGATCTCTGACAATTGCTCTGGATCGATCGGCCCTTTTGGATCATACCAGGAGTAAATCCAGTTGCACATGCCAAGCAGGGAGAACGTAGCCGCGGTCAGGACGCCCTTGTCCGGCGCCTCGCCCAGAAACGGGGTGATGACCCCTGCCACCGCAGCATAATACAGTCGCTCTTTTGAAGTGAGCTGTTTCCGTTCGTTTGAAGGGAGATTGTTTGCGTCCTTCAGCAATACGCGGGCCGCGTGCATGTGACGGATATAGATGTCCACGTGCCGGCGGACCAGAAAGGAGAGCTTCTTCTCTGCATCCTCCAACCTCGCGAGCTGATCTTCTATGTCTGCGAGGACGTTATCCATGAAGTCGGACACGATGGCATCAAGGATCTCCGTCTTACTCTTGAAGTAGTGATAGATTCCCCCTTTGCTCAGTTGAGCGGTCCGGGCGATCTCTTCCATGCTCGTCTCAATGAATCCTCGCGTGCTGAAAAGCTCTGCCGCGGCCTCCGTCACGGCCCGAACCCGTTTATCCAAGACCATCCCCTTTTGTCTCATGGATTTCCTTCCCGATATCAAGAAAACCAGGCGTCCCTTCCAATTGGCGGCCGTCCAGGGCTTGCCAGGGAAATGATGTGAGGCGCCGGGGTCTTGATTCTTGTCCTGAAGAGTCGCTGGCGGTTTATGGAAAATTGCGTTTAGGACGCCTTGATAGAGGAAGGAGCTGATTCTGGGCGTCTCTTGAAGGTCAATCGCTCCCCGTGGAAGTACGATGTTTTCCGCTTGGGCTGCCCGCGACTGCCCATTCAGGCCCCCCACCTTTTAGGCAGGGGGGGGTGAATGGTTACGCCGGGGAATGAATGATGGACAGATGAAAAGGCAACAGTCTTCTGGTCTATCGCTCATACGGGGCCGGGACAACCCCCGACCCCGTAGCACGATATTGAACCGTCATGGATTCCTCCATGCGAGGCCCTGCAAAAAATGGACGGATTACTTATATTCCTTGCTGTACTTTCCAACCATCTCTTGTACCGCCTTGAACACCGCGTCCCCGTCAACACCCTTTTCATTGGCGCCCTTGATATATTCGGCAAAGACCGGATTCATGGCCTCTTTGAATTTTGCAGATTCCGCATCCGAGAGTGTGATGAACTCATGGCCCAGCTTCAAGGCGAACTTGCGTCCCGACTCGTCGCTGTCCCCCCACGCCTTGGCCGTGATGTCTTCGTATTTCTGGCTTACCTCGGTGATGATCTTTTGAAGGTTCGGAGGAAGGCTGTTCCATTTCTTAAGGTTCATGGTGACAAAGAACCCCTGAGTATAGGCGCTGCTATAGTTGAGCGTGGTATATTTGAGGACCTCGGCCTGTTTGAAGCCCTCCAGCGCCTCTATGGGGACCAGTGTTCCATCCACGATGTTTTTCTTCAGGGCATCGTAGGTTTCGCCCTGGGACATGGCCACGGGGGCAGCCCCCATTGCCCTGACGATCAACTGACTGGTTCCCGTTGATCGGATCTTCATGCCTTTTACCTCCTCCAGCTTGCTGACCGGTTTGGTTGCCGTATGGAGCAGTCCGGGGCCATGGGCGAAGAGATAGCAGACATGAACGTCGTTCAGCTCCTTGGGCTGAAATTTCCTGTTCAGTTCATTGATGACCTTTGTCGCCACAAAGGCGTTGGTGTAGCCGAATGGATTGTCAACTGCCGATATAACGGGGAAGCGGCCCGGAGAATAGGCGAAAACCGACAGCCCGAAATCGGAGATCCCTTTAACGACGCCATCGTAGATCTGCGGGGCCGGCGTCAAAGAGCCTCCCGTAAATATCTGGATCTTGATCTGACCTTTGGAACGTTTTTCAATCTCCTTTGCCCAGGCCTGGGGGACCTTTGTTTGGATGTGCGTTGGGGGGAAAAAAGTGCTGTAGGTGAAATTATAGGTTGCCGCCTCGACCGTTGGGACAGACACCGCTGCAAAAAGAAAGAATGCTCCCAACAAAACCAAACCAGCCACACTAAAACCTTTTTTCATTTCGCTGCCTCCTTCTTTGTTGAATGGTTGTATTGCCTATAATGCCCACCGTCTTACACCCGGTGTGAAGACCGTTTTGTCTTGAAGATGCCTATCACAGCCCTTTATAGCGGCCGGTCGCGCGCGTGACGTCAATGGGCCACAAAACTCGGAAGAAACAGGGCGATCTGTGGAAAGATAATCATGATCACAAGATACGCTACCAGGGTCAGGACAAAAGGAAAGGCCCCTTTGAAGATGACCTCCAGCGGTACATCCCTGGCGATGCCGCTGACCACATAAACATTGATTCCGACCGGCGGCGTGATCACGCCCAGTTCGGTCACGAGGACAATCACCACGCCGAACCATATGGGGTCATAGCCGATGGCGACGGCGACGGGGTAAAAAATGGGGATGGTCAACAGGATCATCCCCAGTGCATCCATAAAAAACCCCCCTATGAGAAAAAAGAACATAATCACGAGCATGATGCCCCAGGGGGGAAAAGGGAGGCCCACGACCCACCCGGACAAGGTGTTGGGAATAGTGGTGACTGCCAGGAAGTGGCCGAAGACCGTTGCGCCTGCCACGATCATGAGGATCATACAGGTGGTTCGCGTCGAAGAATACAGGGCCTCCAGGAATCCTCTCCATGAAAGTTGTCCGCTTACAAGCGGGATAAGCAGCCCGCCGAAGGCCCCTACGGCCCCCGCTTCGGTTGGCGTGAAAATACCGATGAAAAGTCCGCCCATTACCAAAACAAACAGAAGGAGTACCTCGATAAGACCGGAAAGGGCCTTGATTTTCTTTTTGAAACCCTGATTTTCCACACGTGGCGCTATCTCGGGTTTCAGGGAAACCCAAATATAGATGGTCAGGACGAAGAGCATGGAAAGAAGGACCCCGGGAAGGATCCCCGCCATAAAGAGCTTTCCTATGGACTGCTCGGTCATGATGCCGTACACGATAAAGATCACACTCGGCGGGATGAGAATGCCCAGGCTTCCCCCGGCCGCCACCGTCCCCGTCGCCAGGTCGTCGCGATACTTAAGTCGCTTCATCTCCGGCAGGGCCACGGAGGCCATGGTTGCAGCCGTAGCATTCGTGGAGCCGCTGATGGCGGAAAAGCAGGCGCACGCCCCTACCGTTGCCATAGCCAAGCCGCCCTTGTAATGTCCGAACCAGACAAAGGCGGCGTCATACAGCTTGCGACTGATTCCGGTGTGGAAGAGGATCTGCCCCATGAAGACGAAGAGGGGAACAACGGTCAGGTCGTAGGAACTGAACACGGTATAGTAATCTTTGATGATGATATTGAGGGCCGCTCCGGGCGAAACCAGATACCCAAAGCCCAGTAGACCCACGAGGCCCATGCAGAAGGCGACCGGAAACTTCGAAAAAAGAAGGGCAATGAGAAAGATAACGCCTATGATTCCTACGTGTATTGGATCCATTATTTAGCTCTCTTTGTCCAGATGTGTAACAGATTGACCAAAATAGCAAGACAGAGGCCGAAAAAACAAATCGCCATGCAGTAAAGGATGGGATAAAAGGGGAGGAGCAAGGTCGGCGTGACCTCGCCGGCCGCCTTCATATCCCTGGAGAGAAGAATGGCCTGCCAGACCAGCACGAGAAAAAGTGAAATGCCGAGGAGATGGGTAAAGGTCTCGATAACCAGCTGCTTTCCCCTTGATAAATATTGTATCAGGAATTCAACGGCCACATGCCCTTTTTTCAGCATCGTATAGGGCATGGCAAAGGAGACCAGGACGGCCCCCATGAGGCTGACGAGGTCATACGTTCCGATAATGGGTCTGCTGAACAGATATCTCATGACGACATCGGCGCAGGTCAGGAGCATCATCCCCACGAGCGAGGCAGAGGCTACCATGTTGAAAACATCACTAAATCCTGTAATCGTCTTCTCGAAAAAGGACACCTTCATCTCTGTTAAGCTCCTTTCCTCGGCTGGCGCAGAGGCGATCCGGCCCGGGGGCCAAAAAGCGAGCCTGCCGTGTGGGTCCGCTGGCAAAAAAGGGAGGAATCCCCTCAGGTAAGCTCGTAGGCCGTTATGATGACCTTGTCTGGAAGCCGCTCACCCGTGGCCACGGCAATGAGACTGTGCAACCATTGATATTTTGCTGCGCCGGTTTCAAACACAGGCCGGGTTCTGAAATAATACTCGCCCGGATGAACCGCTTCTCCCCTGGCCAGCCGCTCCATAACCTCTTTCGACCCGCTCCGAATGCCTTTATTCAAGACATAGATCAATGCGCCGTCATCCGTCTCGAGGGTGTATCTCGCCTCCAGTTCGGCGATGCCGTCCCTTCGGATGACCTGCCAGTCTGCGCCCCCGGGCACGACCCTTCCCGAAAGTCTGGGGCCGACAAAGGACCCTCCTGTAATGGGGATGATCCTTCTTTCTCCGTACGAAATGTCTCCCACAACCATGGGCGGGCCCACCTCGACACTGGATGTGTAGAGCAGTCGAAGGGATGGTTCAATGGGGACCTTTTCGAGCCCATCAAGCTTCATGCGACTACCTCCCAACCCGGACGACGAGCCTGAACCAAAAAAAATCTCCCCCAGAGGCACCCCAGTAAAACAACAGAAACGGATGGTTTCACGGGGCCGGCAGAGACACAGAATTTTTTCCCGCGCTCATTCTCACGCCGAAGCGTGGGAACGCACACCGTCTGGGACTCTACGCTGGCGACTGGGAACCGAGGCTGGAACAATGAATGACCTCAGGCCTGGGCCGCCTCCCCCCTATCACCAACACTTCGCACCTAAATGATATGTTAGCTTATTAATATTTAATATGTTAAATTGTTGTTTTTATATCCTGTTTGGATCTCGTTGTCAAGCACTTTATAAAATTTTTGTAACACGTTAAGCATGTTAAAAAGGTCGGTTATGTTGCCCGCCTTCTATCAAGAGGCTAAAGCGTTACAATTTTTTTTTATCCCATATACACTGAAATGTCAACCAGGACTTAGGGACTTCGCCCCAATTGGAATAATGGAATGTTGGAACGCTGGAATAGTGTGTTTAGAGGAATGGGAACAACAACGGCACAGCCAACTGTTGGCGAAAGATCTGTGATTATCATGCCAAGGCGTAATAGTATTTCGGAGACGTTCAATTAGTTACGGCACTACTCGGCGTGAAAGATCCGCTCTAATCACAGGTATTGAAACACGTTAATTTTCTTCTCGAACAGGTAGGCATTCGAAGAGGAAATCTCTTCTGCCGGTTCAGCTTAAAATCCCCTTTTCAGAGTACTTCGCCCTCAGCTTCGGTTTTTCGATCTTGCCGGTCGGGCTTCTCGGGACTTCATCGAAAAGGATCTTTCGTGGACGCTTGTAGCGCGGCAGCTCTTGTTCACAAAAAAGCTGCATCTCATGCTCTGTCGGCATTTCGCCTTTCTTCGGCTGGATCACGGCCACGACGATTTCCCCCAGACGATCATCCTTTGCGCCGATGACCGCCACGTCATGCACCTTCGGATGTTTGAGAATCGCCGCTTCCAGTTCTACGGGGTAGATGTTTTCCCCGCCGCTGATGATGAGATCTTTTTTCCTGTCTACGAGATAGATGAGCCCTTCCTCGTCGGTCTTTCCCAGATCGCCGGTATGAAGCCATCCATCACGAATCACCGCGGCGGTCAGCTCCGGATTCCTGTAGTAACCCTTCATCACGCCGGGGCCTTTTACGATGATTTCGCCGATCTCACCCTGGCTCACTTCATCGCCATGATCCGACACGATCTTTGCATCCCAAAAAAGGCTTGGCTTCCCGATGGCGCCCACCTTTCTCTCGTTCTCCGTCCCCAGGTGAATGATCCCTGGACCGGCAGTTTCGCTCAATCCATAGACCGTATCGTATTCCATGTCCGGGAAATGGCTTTTGAGCCGCTGAACCACGACCGGCGGTATGGGTTGTGCCCCCATGAAGGTCCGCCGCCAGCGGCTCAGATCATACTTTTCCTTCTGCACCTCTTTGCTGTCAAAGGCGTTAAGAAGATCGAAGGCCCAGGGAACGAGGAGAAAGACTACGGTTAGCCGTTCTGTTGCAATGGTTTCAACGATATACCGGGGAGATATCTTTTCCGTTAGGAGCACTGAGCATCCGCCCGACAACATGACGCCGAGGAGATGACCGATGGCCAAATGATACATGGGGGGCATCATCAAGAAGCGATCGGAAGGCCTAAAGCCATGATTGGTCGCCTCGGTTGCAGCCACGCTCATCAAGTTTTTTTGCCTGAGAAGCACCGGTTTGGGTGCGCCTGTGGTGCCGGATGTGAAATAGAGGGCGCACTCGTCCTCATCCGACAGCGCAATCTTGACCGAACCGGGTTTCCCTTTCCTGACGAGATCCTCCAGGGGAACAAAATCTTTGGAGTCATCCGGTCCTATCACGCTGTAAAGACGCACTGTGTCCAGATCCCCGCGAAGGCCGCTCACGCGTCCGGCATACTCTTCGTCGAAGAAGAATGCGGAGGGCTCTGCTACATTCGCGCAATATCGAAGATCGTCGTCATTGAACCGAAAGTTGAGGGGGACGGCCCAGGCCCCCGTCTTTAACACGCCGAAGTAGACCTCCAGCCAGTGGATCGAATTCCTCCCGAGGAGAAACACCTTGTCATGCCTCTTGATGCCTTCCTGCAAAAGGCTGTCGGCGATTCTATCCGTCCGGTCGTGGAGTTCCTTCCAGCTTATCTCATGCCGAAGACCCGACACAGGGCGCACCTCGACAAAGGCAGTGGATCGGGGAGACAGGTGAGCAAATTTACTGACCACGTCAAGCAGATTCATGGGGCACCTCCGAATGAAAGGTTGTCGGCTATGCGAGAAGAAGTGGAATCAGTGCGCGTACATCGTTCACCCGCTCTATGTTGGCGACGCGCCCCACAATTTCATCCACCTTGTTTTGCTGTACCGGCTTTTTGGCATAGGCGATACAGTCGCGAAAACGGGCCTCGTGCTCCTCCTGTGAGAGCGGGTTGCCTGGAAAACCCGGTGCGATGTCAATCTGGCGAAAAAATTCCCTCCCGTCTTTCATTCGCACCCTCATATCAACGGGCGTGTGGCCACGGGTCTCCATGGCTGGATCCATGATCACATCCACCCGGTGGGTGAGTTCCAGCAACCGGGGATCCCGGATCGCCTCCTCTTCAAAATGCGCCAACCTGGAGCTTCCTCTCAGGAGCGCGTTTGCCACGCAGTATCGAATGCTGAACTGGGCGTTCACCCTTGGCGTGGCGCCCATTTCAAACGGGTGGCCGACGAGCCTGTAGGCGTAGGGAGGGACCTTTACCTCCACCCCTTCCACGTCTGGGGCCGCAAACCCCCTTCCATTCGGCTCGCGCATCAGGCTCAGGACGAGGTCTGTACTCCCCAAGGTGAGTCCACAGCTCGGGTATTTCTTGAACAAAATCTTTTTGCACTCGAACCGTTCGCCCATGCCCGCCACTGAATTCTTCGGGTCAATCAGATCTCTGCCGTAAACATGGTAGTACCCATAAACGCCCTCAAGGAAGTTTTTTGGACCGGTGATCCCTGCCTTGGCCAACCTGGCGCACATCATCCCTGATTCCGCCACCCAACCTTGAATCACCCGGACAGCCAGGCTTCCGTCCACATTGGACTGGAAGCTGCCGCCTGCGCGGTTAAAAGCCAGAGCCAAAGCGTTCCAGGTCTCTTCTGGAGTGAGCTGCAGCACCCGAGCGGCCGTGGCTGTAGATGCAAAAACGGTGCAGATGCCGGTGGGGTCCAGGCCATTGTAGGCAGCCTCTGTCAGGTTGAGTCGGGCTCCCACCTCCGCGCCTACGAGCAACGCGGCGAGAAACTCCCGGCCCTGAATGCCCCCCCGGAGTTCCGCAGCGGCGAGGCCGGCCATCACGGTCGAGGCGCCGATGTGTACGCCTGGGGTGAGTGCATCGTCGAAGTCGAGGGCCCTTGCCATGACGGCATTCACAAGGGCCGCGGCCTCGGCCGGTATGCGACCGCCGTGGATGAGGATGGAGGCCTCCTCCTTTCCGCCCCGAGCGCGGAAATAGTCTATGAGAGTCTGGCACCCGGTCTGGGTGGACCCGGCAATTGTGGTGCCAAGGACCGTAAGGAGCTGATTTTTGATGATGTCTGTAACACCCGGCGGAAGGTCTTCGTAGGCCGTTGTACAAACGAACTGAACAAATTCTTGTTCTATGCTCATCCCACTACGCCTCCTGGAAAATCTCTGTTATGTAGTCTCTGAACGAAAACCCCCTAATTGGGATTTAAGATTCATTCGCTGTGTTTTCAACTATCTGAATTTGCGTTATTTTTCAAATCAGCAATCATAAATCAACAATCAACAATAGTGCCTGAACAGGGTTTTCGTTCAGGCACTGTGTACCAATTGTATATTAACTTGTAACATACTTGTATATTAACTTGTAACATACCAATTGTATATTAATAGTTGGGTAACTCTTTAGCCTCTTGATAGAAGGCGGGGCAACATGACAGGGCCGTGGGG
>CAYPDL010000144.1:0-8887 GCA_964409475.1 uncultured Desulfobacteraceae bacterium
ATCATGCCAAATTTATTGAAATGATAGCCTAATGAAGGGTGCGAAACTTGAGCAGTTACATTGACCTTCACTGCGCTGTTGCCGAAATTCAGATCTGCAGCATGGCATTGCGGCTGGTTCCCGAGAGATTCTCATGGAACATCGGTATTTACTATTGTCTCATTTATTGATAAATAAATGCCGAAGGCGACGAATCGTTTTGACAGAATCCTTTCCATGCCTTATAAGGGTTCCTCCGGTTTCGGGCGGAATACTCGAGGGGCCTCAGTTTCACCTGTCAGTAAAGACATGGTGAAATCTGACGCACGCTCCTGGCTTGGCATCGAGAATTATCCACGAAACAGTAACTGCGGATAGGGCCTTCGTCGATCCGATCCAAAAGTACCGGCATACGCAAACAGAAAGAAAGGGCAAAAAATGGCATCAAAAGCGAAAGAATCGAGGTTGGAACAGAGGCATTATTGGGATGAGCAGTTGGAACAGCGACTGTCTCTATTGACTGAGAAAGGACTTGAAGCGGATGCGATTTCCAGGGATACCACGGTCAGGAAATTGCGCGCCAAGATCAGAGAAACAGGGCAGCGGTTGAGGGCCATCGAAGGGAAAGAAAAGAAGGCGGAGGAGATGGCCAGGGTAAAGGCCGAAAGGCTGGCTGCGCCGAAAAAAGAGAAATCCAGCAAAAAGAAGGTGGTCGAGGAACAGTCTGCCGAGAGCAAGCGGCAGCAGAAAAAGAAGAAGAAAAAAGAGGAGCAGACCAAGGAATCAGAGTAATCAACCATCCAACAGGGCGTCAGTCTTCAATATCACCCGCCAGCCGGCATCCAGTGTGGAGTTCGGATTTCTCAATCGTCAATGCAGAGAGGCCTCACAGAAGGGGGTGGCATCCTGCCACCATATTGGACAGGGCTTCGGGGCTGAAAGGCAGCCTTCTGAACAGTTTCTCCTGGACCAGCCTGCACAGAGAGAAATTTTTTTTGATGGCCCGGCTCAGTTGTTCCTGGCCCTTGCTGTACCGATTGAGGATATAGGCAAGACGTTCATCCAGGCCGACGATCTGATCATGATTGACCCGTTTGTCGGCATAAAAGACGATTTCCTTTTCAGAGAAGCTTCCGTTTAAGGCATAGTCTTTTAATCTTACATGCTCTGCAACGATAGCGGCAATTTCGTCGAGATGGTTTTTCAGACAAATCTGTCTCCCTATCTCGGAATGGTCGTGACCCGTTTGAAGGGAAGCGGTTTTCCCGATGTCATGGAGGAGTGCCCCAGCCGTGGCGATTTCGACAGATATATCGATGTGTTCCTCCCGGAGATCTTGAGCGATCAGGCGGGCCACCTTTGCCACGACCACGGAGTGGGCCCTGATATTATCCAACATCCGGTATGTATCCATGAGCTGATAACATTCTTGAATTGAAGGGACCATTTCCGCACCTCTGTCCAAAGCTCCCGGAACATATCAGCCATTTGCCCTTCTTTCAACTTAAAACCGCCGGGTAAAGAAGGTTAAAACAAAGGATCGTTCGCGTAGCTAACGGGATGTTGACAAAGGATTCTGTTTTGTTTAAGTTCACATAATGGTGTAGCACCCACGGGGTCTTACAGCATTGGTTTTCCTCTCTTTGGGGGTTTCAAATGGTGCGCTGCTGGGTCGTGGGTGTGAACGCATTCGGTCACCGGCCGGATACGGGGCTGAAACGGCAGTGGTTTAGATAGGCTTCAACGGCGCGCAGTGGGCGTCTCCCGAGTCACGCCCTCAGGCGTGACAAACACGGAAAGGGGGTGTGTCGGCCATTTCTGATTTTTCACAAAATAGCGGCAGAATAACCACGTTTCATATCCTCCGGCAGGAGCGGAAGCACCTGAAGGCCCAGCTCAGGCTTCATTCCAAGTGGAAGAAGACGGTGCTGGTTGTTCCGCTTCTTGCCAGTGAGTACACCGACTCGGCCAATCATGCCACCTTCCAGCGGATGCTCATACAGTTGAAGGATGTGACCTACGTGTCGAAAATTATTTTCGGTCTGGATCAGGCCACTCAGGAAGAGGCCTTTGCCCTGAAGAACCTGATACAGAGTCACGACATCAAAAACTATCTGATTCAGTGGAACGACGGTCCGGGCTTCACCGGCATCTACCATACGCTCAACGAGGCAGGGTTCAATATCAGTGAGCCGGGCAAGGGAAAGAACATGTTCCTGAGTTTCGGTATTGCCATCGCCCTGGGGGCCGAGTCGGTCGGTCTGATCGATGCGGACATCCGTACCTTTAGGCGGGTGCAACTGGATCGGCTTTTCTATCCTGTTGTGGTCTTGAATTATGATTTCTCGAAGGCCTATTACGCCAGAATCATGGAGGACAGATTATATGGCCGGGTAAAGCGGCTCCTCCTGGACCCCCTCCTCATCGCCCTTAAACGAAAGTTCGCCGAGAGCAGGGAGCAGAAGATGTTGAATCTGATCCAGTTCCTGCTGGACTTCAACTATCAGCTCTCCGGGGAGGTGGCGTTCCATGTGGACCTCCTAAAGCGGATGCGCTTTGCAACCAACTGGGGCGTGGAGATATTCACCCTGATCGAGGTCTACCGCAAGGCCTCAGCCCCTGCCCAGGTCATGTTTTCCAAAGAGCCGTTCGACCACAAGCATCAGGATTCTTCGCCGGAAGACCGCAGCAGAGGCCTCAACCGTATGGCGATCGATATCGTCACCACGCTGATGAATGCCCTTGTCATCGAAGAGGGTCTCGAGATATCCGATACCTTTTTCAGAGATCTGGCCGTCACCTACCATGCGGTAGCCGAGCAACAGGTGAAGAAATACTCGGATGATTCAGGTTTCAGCAATTTGGGCTATGATCGGGATGGGGAAGAATACCTGGTTAAACATGTCTTCCTGGATTCCGTCCTGCAGGCTGGTGAAATGCTCACCTCTCCATACCGGATGACGGAAAGGTTTTTGAGATTGGTCAACACGCATCCCGAGTTCAAACCGTTTTTGGACAACGGCCTGGCACAGACCATTCTGGATGTGGAGCGCAAGACAGAACAGTGGGTGTTTGAAACGCCTCAGACCGTCTCATGGGAGCGGGTATCCAATAAGTTGCCCCGGATTTTTTATGATCTGATCGAAGTCGTTGAAAGTGAAAAAAGACGTTTTTCCTGATGGCAGAGCAGGGCCTTCTGCTGATGAACTTTGCATATCGATGGGATCAGACTCCCCTTTTTACCTTGTTTTTACCGACCTGGACGGTACCCTCCTGGATCATGACACCTACGGATGGGAGGCGGCCAACCCGGCCCTTGAACAATGCCGAACGAGAGGGACGCCCGTTATCATTGTCTCGAGTAAGACCCGGGCCGAAATAGATATCCTGCGCAGGAGGCTGTCCCTTTCGGCGCCCTTTATTTCGGAGAATGGGGGGGGCATATTTTTTCCAAAAGAGACATTCCCCGACCCTCCCCCTGGATCTGTTTCTGCTGATGGCCAGGGAGGGCCTGCGGGATCGCCTACAGGTTCTGCCGCGGGCAGAGAGATGGGCCTGTGGGAAATATCTCTCGGCGTTCCGTATGTTCGGTTGATCCAGGCCCTTGGGGATATCCGTCATGAATTAAAATGGGACATCAAGGGGTTTTCAGATATGGCGCTCGATGAGGTATCCCGCCTGACAGGCCTCGACAAAGGCGATGCCCAATTCGCCGCCATGCGTGAGTACGATGAGCCGTTCATCATTGAGGGGAAGGAACCCGGGGACCTGTCCCCGCTTTACCGGGCTGCAGAGAAACAGGGGCTTCTGATCACATCGGGCGGGCGGTTCTATCATCTTCAGGGAAAAAGCGACAAGGCAAAGGGGATGGGACTTGTCACGGCGTGGTACAGGTCTCGCCATAAGGATGTCGTGGTCGTTGCCCTTGGGGACAGCCCCAACGATTTTGCTATGCTTGAGCGGGCGGATATACCCGTGTTGATCCGTTCCCGACGCACGTTTCCAGGTCTGAAACGTCGAATTCCAAGGCTCAGGATTTCTGATCAGTTCGGTCCAGCAGGGTGGAATTCAGCCATATTAAGCATCTTGAGCCAGAATGGAGAGAAAGTCCATGAACGAGCGCTTTGAAAGAGAAGTGAACCCGGAAAACATCAAAAAGGCTGAAATGGTGGTCTGTATCCCTTCTTATAACGAGGCCGACGCCATCGGCTACCCGGTCATGCAGGCAGATATGGGATTAGATCAATATTTCAGTGACATGGATACGGTCATCATCAATTGCGACAACAATTCTCCTGACAACACCCGTCAGGCGTTTTTGGATACCCGGACCAAGGCGCCGAAGATCTATCTTTCCACTGAACCAGGGCTCAAGGGGAAAGGGAATAATTTCAGAAACCTCTTTGAAAAGGTGGTTGAACTGAAGGCTAAGGCGGTGGTGGTCGTTGATGCAGATCTGAAAAGCGTTACGCCCGAATGGATCAGGCATCTAGGCAAGCCCCTGTTCCAAGGATTTTCCTATGTGGCCCCCCTTTACATCAGGCATAAATATGACGGCACCATTACGAATGGGATTGCGTATCCCATGACAAGGGCACTGTATGGACGAAGGGTGCGGCAGCCGATCGGTGGCGACTTCGGCTTCAGCGGCAAGCTGGGCCAGGTGTATCTGGACAGCACCTCGTGGAATGAGTCCGTGGCCAATTTCGGGATTGATATCTGGATGACCACTCTGGCCATCAATCAAAAGGTTCAGATATGCCAGGCGTTTTTGGGGCGTCCCAAGATTCACCGGACCAAGGATCCGGGATCTGATCTGGGTCCTATGTTCAGGCAGGTGGTAGGCACCATCTTTTGCTTAATGGAAGAATTTAGCGCGTTTTGGACAAAGGTCAAATTCAGTCGACCCACGGCCATATTCGGATTTGGTCTTGGCGAGGTGGAGATGCCCCCCAAGGTGGAGGTAGACACAGACAATCTGCTTCATCATTTTCACCAAGGTTTTGAGCGATTCAGCCATATATGGGAGCAGATCCTCACTACCGATGTATACCGGAAACTCAAAGAGATCGGGGGGCTCAAGGAGAGGGAGTTCAATTTCCCCACCGATCTGTGGGCCCGGGTACTCTTTGATACCGCGGTTTCATACGGAATGGCGCGTATTGAACCCGATGAGATTATGGATTCCCTGATCCCCCTCTATTTCGGGAGGACCCTCTCCTTTGTGAAGCGGACCCGGAAGATGTCCATCAAACAGGCCGAAGAGGCCATTGAAAATGACTGCGAAACCTTTGAACTGACCAAGCCCTATCTGCTTCAGCGGTGGAGGAACAGGGGGACGAATAACTCATGAATCCAGGAATCGCACCAATAAAAATTTTTTCACACAAAGCCACAAAGGCCACAGAGAAAAATTATTACAAAAAAATTTTTGTAAGAAAATCTCCGTGCCTCTGTGTCTCCGTGTGAGTCCCATTAAGGAGACATTTATGCCGAAACGCGATGATATTAAGCGAGTGATGATTATCAGTTCAGGGCCGATCATCATCGGGCAGGCCTGTGAATTTGACTATTCCGGGACCCAGGCCTGCAAGGCCTTGCGAAAGCTGGGCTACGAGATTGTTTTAGCCAACTCCAACCCGGCAACTATCATGACCGATCCCGGGATGGCCGAGGCCACCTATATCGAACCGCTCAACCTGCAGACCATGGAGGAGATCATTGAAAAGGAGAGGCCGGATGCGCTCCTTCCAAATCTTGGCGGTCAGTCCGGACTGAATCTCGCCTCGGAATTGGCTCGGACCGGGGTCCTTGAAAAATTCAACGTCAAGATCATCGGGGTGGAAGTGGATGCCATCAAGCGGGGCGAAGACCGGATCGCCTTCAAGGAGACCATGGAGCGACTGGGGATCGAGATGCCCAATAGTGCGCCGGCCTTCAGCGTCGAGGAGGCTGAAAAGATCGCGGATACCCTGGGCTATCCCGTGGTGATCCGGCCTGCGTACACCATGGGGGGGACCGGGGGTGGTCTGGTCTACAATGTGGAAGAATTACGGGTCATCGCCAGCCGGGGAATCTCCGCAAGCCTCGTGGGTCAGATATTGGTGGAAGAATCGGTCCTGGGATGGGAAGAATTAGAACTCGAGGTGGTTCGTGATGCAAAAAACCAGATGATTACGGTCTGCTTCATCGAGAACGTGGATGCCATGGGGGTCCACACGGGAGACTCGTACTGCACGGCCCCAATGCTGACCATCGATCCTGAACTCCAGAAGAAGCTCCAGAAATACTCGTATGACATTGTCGAGGCCATCAAGGTCATCGGCGGCACCAATATCCAGTTTGCCCACGACCCGAAGACCGGGAGAGTCGTGGTGATCGAGATCAACCCCAGGACATCCCGATCCTCGGCCTTGGCCTCCAAGGCGACCGGATTTCCCATTGCGCTCATATCCGCCATGTTGGCCGGCGGCATGACGCTCGACGAGATCCCCTACTGGAGAGAAGGGACTCTGGATAAGTATATCCCCTGGGGAGATTACGTGGTGGTCAAGTTTGCCCGGTGGGCCTTTGAGAAGTTCGAGGGGAGCCTGGACCGATTGGGCACCCAGATGCGTGCGGTGGGCGAGGTGATGAGCATCGGCAAGACCTACAAGGAGGCCTTCCAGAAGGCCATTCGATCCCTGGAAAACGGGCGGTACGGTCTTGGTTTTGCTAAAGACTTTCATAAGAAATCCTTAGATGACCTCCTCGATCTGTTGGCCGAGCCGTCCAGTGAGCGGCAGTTCGTCATGTATGAGGCACTCAGAAAGGGGGCCGACATTGATGCCCTTCACACCAAGACCTATATCAAGCGCTGGTTTATCGAACAGATGAAGGAACTGGTGGATCTGGAAGAAAAGATCCTCGAGCACAAGGGTGGCGCGCTCCCCGATGATCTGCTCGCGCAGGCCAAGAAGGATGGGTTTTCAGACCGTTATCTGTCGCAGCTCCTTCAGATCCCGGAAAAGAAGGTGCGGGAGAGGCGCAAGGCCTTGGGGGTTGTGGAAGGATGGGAGCCGGTTCCGGTGAGCGGGGTGGAAAATGCCGCCTATTATTTCTCCACCTACAACGCCCCGGATCAGGTGGGTTCCAGCGACCGGCGGAAGGTTATGGTCCTGGGCGGCGGTCCCAACCGGATCGGTCAGGGGATCGAGTTCGATTACTGCTGTGTGCATGCAGCGTTCGCACTGCGGGACGAGGGGGTTGAGTCGATCATGGTCAACTGCAATCCCGAGACCGTTTCCACAGACTACGATACCTCGGACAAGCTCTACTTCGAGCCCCTCACCGTGGAGGATGTCCTCAGCATCTATGAAAAAGAAAAGCCGGAGGGGGTCATTGTCCAGTTCGGGGGTCAGACCCCCCTCAACATAGCGAATGAACTGGCCGAGGCAGGCGTGAATATCATGGGCACATCGCCCGAGGCGATCGATCTTGCCGAAGACCGGGACCGGTTTCGCCTGAAAATGGGGAAGCTGGGCATACCACAGCCGGAATCAGGCATGGCCAGAACCCTTGAGGAGGCACTGGAGATCGCCGAAAGGATCGGGTACCCCCTGATGGTCAGACCTTCCTATGTATTGGGGGGCCGCGCCATGGAGGTGGTCCATGACGAGGAGATGCTCCGGCATTATGTGGCCGCTGCCGTGGATGTGAGCCCCCAGCGGCCCATCCTGATCGACAAGTTTCTTGAAAATGCCATCGAGGTTGAGGCGGACGCCGTATCGGATGGAACCGATGCCTTTGTCCCTGCGGTCATGGAGCATATCGAACTGGCCGGGGTTCATTCGGGCGATTCGGCCTGCGTGATACCTCCTATCAGCATCCCGGCCAAACACCTCGACACGATTTATGAGTATACCCGGAAGATTGCAGTCGAGCTGAAGGTGGTCGGGTTGATGAATATCCAGTATGCCATTGCCAATGATACGGTTTATATTCTCGAGGCCAACCCCCGCGCATCTCGCACGGTTCCCCTGGTCTCGAAGGTGTGTAACATATCCATGGCGCGGATTGCCACCCAGTTGATGTTGGGCAAGAAACTCACAGACCTTGACATCAAGCCCAGGGCCATTCCCTATTTTGGGGTCAAGGAGGCGGTATTCCCGTTCAACATGTTCCCGGAGGTGGACCCGCTGCTGGGTCCGGAAATGCGGTCTACCGGGGAGGTCTTAGGAATGGCCGACTCTTTCGGACTGGCATACTTCAAGGCCCAGGAGGCTACCCAACTGACACTCCCGTCTGAAGGAACGGTGCTGATCACCGTCTCCGAGGCGGATCGGCCGGCGGTCCTGGAGGCGGCGAGGCAATTCAGCAGGCTGGGCTTCAAGATCAAGGCCACCAATGGCACCCACAGATTTTTGACCGAATGCGGAATTGACTCGACTATGATCCTGAAGATGCATGAAGGCCGGCCCAATATCGTGGACGGGATCAAGAACAATGAGATCCATCTGGTGGTCAACACACCCAGCGGCAAGTTGAGCAAGCATGACGATTCCTATATACGGAAGGCGGCCATCAAATACAAGGTCCCCTACATTACGACCATTGCGGCCGCCCTGGCCGCTACCAGGGGCATTGCAAAGGTCCGCGAGGGCCATGGCGGGGTAAAGTCGCTCCAGAGCTACCACCTGGATATCAAATAAAAGGGAACGCATCCTGTCCATACCGATCGGAGCGAGACAGGTTTAAACCACCCTTTTTCCGGCTTTGCCCACGAACCTCCCGCTCGAAAGCGGGAAAGCCCGAAATCTCAGGGATGACGAACCGACAGGTGGGGAATATTAAACGGTTGGCGCGTTATGATGATTCTTACTCAAGTTTCGCACCCTTCATTAGGCTATCATTTCAATAAATTTGGCAT
>CAYPDL010000145.1:0-1696 GCA_964409475.1 uncultured Desulfobacteraceae bacterium
CTGGTAATGGAGTAGCTCGGGGCGCGATAACCCAGCACGGGCTTTCCGGTAATATGCTCCAGGACATCTTTTGCCCGGCGGGTGTCCTCCCTGAATTCATTTGGAGAGAGGTTGTATATCAGCCGGTGTTGATAGCTGTGGCACCCGATGAGGTGACCTTTTTCCATGATCTCTTTTACAAGATCAGGATTCCTTTCACCTGTCCAGCCTAAGACAAAAAAGGTGGCCTTTACATGGTGTCGATCCAGGGCTTGGAGGATGGTTCTTGTATTTTTTACTACCCGTGAAGGATACTGATCCCATTTTGCGAGTCCGACGAAAGGTTCGAAGGCAGAAACCTGATAATAGTCTTCGACATCGACGGTGAGGTAGTTTTGTATCACGGGCAAAATGATTAGACGAGAATCATTGACGGCAAAATAATTTTGGACAAAATAATTGAAGGCAAGATGATTGGGTCGCTTGGGTTTGTGGGGTTCGTTGAGTTCGTTGGGTTGTATGTGCTTAATAAAAGGGGCGGAAATCAGAAATTGTGAAATGATTTTGGACGGAATAATTAGGGGAAAATAGTTGTAGCAAAATAATTTGGGTCAAAATAATTTAAAGACAAGAGGTTGACGGCAAAATAATTTTGGGCAGAATGATTGAAAAATGGAATGGTGGGCATGGCTCCGCCCCTTGAGTTACATGGGATGGCGTTGTGTAATGCTTTTGAAATATTGAGAAATACCAGACATGTGGCGGCTGCGTCAACAAAAGGGTGCCGCTATGCTTGCCTTGCTTGTCTTCTGGGTAACTCTATACTATCAGAAGTTTATTTGCAATAGGGATGGCAGTCGAAGCCCCAATGAAGTTATTACTAATCTGTCACATTTTAGTTAATTATTTTGCGCTGAATTATTTTGCCATCTGAATGCATATGATTGTTGATATTTCTATCCGAATTTATTATAAATATGATGAAACCTTTGCAAAAAGTCCCTTTTCGCACAATCTCTGCGTTGCGAGGGGATCTTTACCTTTTGACAGGACAATAAAAGGTACATGGCATGAAAAAGGGTCTGATTCAGGTTGTGGGGCAGTTGCTGCTGATGGTTCTGTTTGCATCCGTCACGTATGCGGAGTTTGGGCTTCTGCTGGGGTCCTTTAAAAGCAGGGACAATGCCGAAAACTACGCAACCAAGATTGTCAGGAGTCTGGTCAAATATCCCTGCAATGCCTTTGTCGAAGGAATCGAGGTGCCGGGCAAAGGCTTCTGGTACCGGGTCTGTCTGGGACCTTTTGTCAGCAAAAAAGAGGCGTTAGACAAAAAGCAGGTCCTTTATTCAAAAAAATTCGCCACGGACATGATCGTTGTCAAGACCAAGGCCGACGCCACGGCCGTTGCCGAGGCGATAAATGCCCTTGAGTCTGCTTCCACCCCGTTGCCTTCGCCTGGGCCCGCCAAGACAACACCCATCTCTGATGACAAAAAAGCCTTTGGCACCACAAGAAAGACCAAGGATATCACACTCACATGGGACGCTCAAAAGGGCCCGGCGCCCGCTGGGTATAAGATCTTTTACAATACGAAATCCGGCCCCCCCTACAACCCCGATCCAGCCGACTGCGCGGCCGAGGGCCCTCCGCCCATTGTTGTGAAGGGCGACATTACCGAGGTTACGCTCCACGGCCTCACTGACAATAAGGATTATTT
>CAYPDL010000145.1:1796-8846 GCA_964409475.1 uncultured Desulfobacteraceae bacterium
GGCCGGCAGACGGATGCCTGCTGATTTTTCTGTGGATACGGAAGATTCCGGTCTCCTATCAGCCGGCGACACATTGCAGATAGAGGTCCCGGGCCAGCCGGAAATGAGTATGAGGTACGATGTTGCCCCGGATGGAAACATCTATATGATGAGTATCGGCAGGATTTCGGTTCAAGGCCTGAGTCTTGTGAACCTGGAAAGGGGTTTGACGCCGCAACTCAAGAAATTTATTGATAAAGGGGAAAAAATCTCCATAAAGCTGGTCAAAAGCGAACGGTATATCCAGATCACGGGCGGTGTCCGCTATGCGGGCTGGTATCGTGTCCCGGCGACCATCACCCTGAAAGAACTGATTCAAACAGCAGGCGGTTTATTGGAGGGGGTCACCGATGCCGGGATCAAACTCAGACGGGAAACCCGGGAGGGATATCGGGAAACCCGGGTAGGCGAAGGGAAGTTTGTTCTCCAGCCCAATGATATCTTGATCGTCCCATCGCCGGATGTGTACCAGAAAAAGGTGGACAGTGGGGATTTGCTCTTCATTAATGTGCCGGGAAGAGGAGAAGGGAAGGACCAATATCTCCAGGATAAGATCTACAAACTCAATCAGTTCGAAGTGGACAATAATGGGTATGTGTACATCGCCGACGTGGGTCATATTTATGTCAACAACCTTACCACAGCCCAGATAAAGGAGGCCATTGCAAAAAAGCTTCCCAAGTACCTTGCTCGCGACTCCAAGATGGAGGTCAGCATTATTGAAAAGCGACAGTTTGTTCAGGTGTTGGGCCACGTCGCCAACCCCGGCATATACATTGTGAGAGAGGGATCCAATGTCCAGGCCGCCCTCAACCTGGCCGGCGGCGCAGTGGATGGGGCCGTCATGAGCGATGCCAGAATCCTCAGGAAAAGGGGGGAGGCGACCGAACGAATAGAGATCAACCTCTACCAGTTTACCATAACCGGCGATCCCAGGCTCCTGACCCCGCTCCATGAAAACGATATTCTGTTCATACCTATTTCTCCCAACTTCGGGAATATCAAGCGGACCCTCATGCCCTGGACACCGCCCGCCGAAAAGCTGGAGAAGGATGTCAAACAGAAGGTGCGGATCTTTGGCGCTGTTAGAAATCCCGGGACTTATGAGCCCAAGGAAGACATGAACCTTGTGGACCTGGTGATTTCGGCGGGCGGAGAGACGGATGGCGCTGATCTGAGTAAGGTCCTTATCATCAGGGAAGGCAACATAGAGCAGTCCTTCAATCTTCAGCTTTTTTTTAATAAAGAGAGCGACGAACCCCTGCCCAAGATCAAGAACGGAGACACGGTCTATGTCAAATTCAGGGAATTGAAGATTTTCGAGCCCGAGGAAGAAAAGGTGTTTTACGTTCTCGGGGAGGTCAGAAGTCCGAATCAGTATAAACTGGCCGATAATATGACCCTTTTCCAGGCCATATCATTAGCCGGCGGCTTCACCGAATGGGCCGACTCGGAACATATTACCATCGTTCGCGTGGTAAACGGGAAGCAGGAGAATTTCCGCTACAGTCTTGAAAACGGGATTGCCGGGAGGGTCCCTGAGTGGAATACCTATATCTACCCGGGCGATACGATTTATGTGCCGTAAGGCGCAGAGAGCAGCGAGCGTGGGGCATGGGGCAGAGAGCAGGGAGCATGGGGCACAGTGAATGGGGCGGGGATGGAGCCCTTGGATGAGTTACGGAATTGAAAACAACACCAGGGAAAATGTGCATCTTTATTGCGGCCTTTTTGGCTGTTGTGCACGTGATTCCCATGGCCTTCTATTTTTCAACATATCTCGGTTCCTGGTTCAGCCTGCCGCTTTTGGCACAGGAACAGCCTTCAAAAGATCTACAAAACCCGGCTTTAACGGATTCGCAGGACAGCCCTGAAATTGTCTTAAAAACCATCCGAGGAGGACGACACAAAGATTACGCCTCCATCGTTTTCCAGTTTTCGGAGGGCATTGTCTTTGAAGAACCGTTCGTCAAGGGCGATGAGTTGCATTTGCTGCTGCCGAATGTATCAACCGCGCTTCCTCCCTTCCGCAGATACAAGACATTTGATTCATGGGTGAAACTGGAAACCGTCGGAGAGGGGCTTGCGGTCCGCATCGGGCTTCCTGATGGCTATGTAAATGCGCATGCCTTCTTGATGGAAGATCCCCATCGGCTGGTGGTCAATATCTATGATAAAGCCAGTGAAACCCCACCGGGACCTCGGATGCCGGCCCCGCGGCTCCGGGTCTCGATCGCGCCTAAGTCCAGGCCGTTGATCCCCGCCGGCCGGGATCCTTCGATCATGCTCAATGAGACTCAATTCGTTGACAATGACGGCGATCAGGGCGCCCTTATGGAGAATCTCACCGAAGGGGCCGTCACAGAAGAGTCTCCTGTGGATCAGGCGCCGGGCAGTGCCGGGGCAGGCGGTGGAGGGGGGATAACCGGGCACGGCAGCGGAGCGGGCATGGGTTCTGCCGGCGGGGGCGTGAGTTCGCCGTCCAAGCGATACCGTGTCAGGATTACCCCCAAGATAAGCATCAAGGGGGAATACGATGACAATATCTTTTTGTACAACGACAATAAGAAGGGGGATTTCATCACCACGGTGTCCCCCGGTCTGTTGCTGTACATGGATTCTGGCAGAAACGGCCTGGAGCTGGAGTATACCTTTGGCTGGGTCAGATACCATGACCTGTCTGAAAACGACTTTGTAAGACACAACGGTCGCCTGAAATTCTGGCAGCGATTGAGCAGACACCTGACCTTCAATCTGTCGGACAACTACCTCAAGTCCAATGACCTCTTTGACCAGGATCTTGCCCCGGATCTGAGACCCCAACGGATACGGCATACGGCGACGCCTTATCAGAGGAACGATTTCAATACGAGTCTGGATTATCAGTTCGGCCCTCAAAGCCGTCTCTCCGTAGGGTACAGACATGGGTATTTGGACAACGACGATCCTTCCCTGGAAGACGTTGTAGAACACAGCCCCTATGCCAATCTGTCCTACTGGTTCAATAAAAAGGACGGCTTTGAATTCGGCTATAAATACAGGCGATTTGATTACAGCCTGGGAGAGACGTACGGCCGTGGCAACGTGGACCTGGACGCCCATGACGTGGATGTGGCCTATATGCATCGGTTTGGCGGTCGATCCACCGTCCGTGCCCGTTATGGTTTCGCTAACAGGAACTTCAAGGGGATACCTGTAGCCTACCACGTGCATGACGGCGGCGTGGGGTTTGAATATGGTTTTTCCAAGGCCATGAGTCTGGCCCTGGACATCGGCTATTTCAGCCCCACCGGCATAGACATCGACCCGGGGCTTGAATATTCTGCAAAGTTTGAAAAGAGGTTTGGGCGGGGAAGGGCCTTTGTGTCAGCCCGGAGCGGGTGGGATGAGGGGTTCATGGATGTGGAACCCAGGGCCTTTACGCGGTACTGGAGCGGCGAGGCCGGCATTGAGTATGAACCCGTACACGACCTTCAGGCCTATGCCGGTGTGGACTACCGGAAAAACGATTATGCCCTTGAACAACAGGAAGACGACGACACCGTTGGCGGACGATGCGGGGTCAGATACCGGTTTCTCCGCTGGTTCTCCGCCGATCTCGGATATGCGCACCGGAGGCGGATCAGCGATGATCCCAATAATGAATATGGCGACAATCGATTTACATTAACGGTTACCGCATCAAAGCCGCAACCCTATAACTGGGAGTTTTAGGGTTGCTTGAGTTGCTTGGGTTAATTGGGTTGCTTGAGTTGCTTGGGTTACAAAGGTTTGTTGAGTTCGTTGGGTTTTGGCAAAATGATTGTCCCCAATTCTTTTGCCTGTTTCATCCTTAACTCAATAAACCCAATAAACTCAACTAACTCAATGAACTCGATTATTTTGCCGGGATTGGCAGGGGTTCCAGTTTCACCCTTCGGTTCAGGGCCCTGCCGGCAGGTGTTTCGTTGGAGGCTTTAGGCGTTGAAAACCCGTACCCCACCGTGGAAAGCCTGTCATCTCGGATTCCCTTTTTTGTCAGGTACCTTTTGACCGCCTTTGCCCGTTCCTTGGAGAGCTTCTGGTTGTAGGCCTTGGTCCCGATGTTGTCTGTATACCCTTCGATCACTATTCTCAAAGACGGGTTGTTGTTCAATACTGCCACCACGTTATCAAAGATCGGGTAGAACCGGGGCTTGATTTCGTGCTTGGCAAAATCGAAAAAGGCCTCATCAATGACCCAGCAACCTTCGCTGTCGACCCTTGCCCCTTTAGGGGTGCCGGGGCATTTGTCCTGGTAGTCGGGCACGCCGTCGCCGTCTGTGTCTAGCGGGCAGCCCCTGCTGTCCACCTTTACGCCCTTCGGTGTTCCGGGACATTCATCCAAGTAATCGGGAACCCCATCGCCGTCGCTGTCCAAGGGGCAGCCTCTGGCGTCGACCGCTACTCCGAGGGGTGTTCCGGGGCATTCGTCGATTTCATCCGGGACCCCGTCGCAGTCCGAATCTTTGGGTTCGGCCGGCGCGGCCAGGTAGTTGCGTATGCGCACATTGTTAAACATGGCCGTCACCTGTTTGGTAACCGCTCCGTCGCAGCTATCGTGAAGGTCAATAGCATAGTTGGTTCCCACAAAGTCCAATATGTCCCCATCTCCGGTTACTGCCCTGAGATTGAGGTTGCAGCCGATCTCCCTGGGCTCCCAATTCAAAGACGCATCTGTTATGGCGAGTTGGAGTATTCTGGGCATCCTTTCCGTAAGGTGGACATCCTCTTTTCTTAGGGCGGATTGGATTGATTTGAATTTCTCTGTCCACTCGGAGACAGGCGTGTAGAACCTGAGCATACCAGACGCGTCCCTGTTTACGGCAATGCCTTCTCTTTCGAGTTCGTTTTTGAAAAGGCCCATGACCGTGTCGGCCGGCCGTGAACTGACAATGTAGATCTCACGTGATCCGGACATGTCCCTTGACACGTCTCCTGGCACGCCGGGTCCCTTTTCACCAAATCGCATATTGTCGATCCTGAAACCCTGGGGGAGCGTTGGGCAATGATCGCGGTAATCCGGCAGGCTGTCTCCGTCTGTGTCCAATGGGCACCCCAGACTGTCCACTGTGACGCCCTGGGGAGTGCCCGGGCATTTATCCAGGTAGTCGGGGACCCCGTCTCTGTCCGTGTCGAGGGGGCATTCCCTGGCAAGGACCCCGGTTAGGGCAGAAGCCTTCTCATCAGGGGTTATGCAGAAGCCTTCAGGGGTTATGTAGAGTTTGAGGATCAGGGGAAGTTCGTCCGTAACTGCAACGCCTCTTTTCCTCAGTTCGTTCGTCACAAGGCCCACGGCAGTATCGGTCCACATCTTCAGGTTTACCCACCATGCGTGGGTAAAGGCGCCTAACAGGGTCCAATCCGTATTCACTTGGGCGTTGATAATCGTGACTGTTTTTGTGATATTGAATTCAGGTTTGAGAATCATCCCTGGTTTTATGGGGATCTGTTGAGGCGTATAGAAGCGGTCCCATGCATTGGGTTCATAATAGGTCTGGTGCTGACAGCCCCATGAGAGGATCCATACGGACAGAATTGAAAGGCCTAACAATATGAATTTTAACATGTAAGCCCCGTTTCAGCTCATCGCATTGTGTTGAATTAAACCCTATGCCTATCCCTTCTCGGCAACCTGTGGAGAAGTTAGGCCCTTAGTTAACACCTTGTAAAAAAAGAACCCCTTTGTGTCTCTGTGTGAGATATTTTTGGTTGCGGCTATGCCGCTTTAGGCTATTTGCTTTTTGGTTCTTCGCTTTGAGGCAGAATTACATCTGTATTGATGACCCATGTGCCCCCTTTGCCTTCGCATGTGACCTGATCCCTTGCCACAGGGATCCATATCCCTCCCTTGGCCTCGCAGTCGGCCGGATTCTCTGCCCTGGGCGCCCACTTGTAACCCTTTTCCTTGCATGCTGTTTGCTCTATTTCGGGGATCCACTTCCCGCAGTTCTTTTCGCACTCGGCCCGGTCCTGTCCCTCGGCCCCTTCACAGTGAGCCACGCCAACCCGGTTGCCTTCGGAATCCGTACAGCACCCTACATCCGGGTCCCCGTCAGGTCCTCTACAATAGGCCGTATCCGGGTCTCCGTCGGGCCCCCGGCAATAGGTACATCGATAGGCATCTCCCCGCAGGCCTTCGCCGGTTCCCAGATTGACAAAGAGGTGCGTTGCGCCGATTTCAGCGGCATTGTCGAGCAGTTCGTTCAGGGCGTTATTGTAGGCGACGTCACGCCATGCCACGTAGGAAAGGCAGCACCCGCCCCAGAAAAAGGATGATCCCCTCACAGTTCCAAGAAATTCACATTCCGATTCAACCCGCTGAATCTGAATGGCGGAAACCATATACACTCGGGATGCCCGTGTGGAAAGATCGGACGCGCAGGAAGTCAGGATCAGCGAGATGAGCAGGCAGGAGAGGAGGGCCATGGATTTTATATGAAAGGCTGCTTTTCTCTTTTTGTTCATAAGAATCTCCGCACACGCGAGGTCGCTTTCGATGTCTCCGGGATATGGGGGCTCATTGTGAGGGCAAAGGATAAACAGAACACGTCGATCGATTGCTCGGATTATATGGGCAGCAGGTTCTCCTGTCAAGCCGGGATTTCTGCTCGAACCTGAGGTTGACTCTCTCTTCCAACAAATTCATGTGACCACCGCCTTCCCGCTCTTCAGCGGGTCCCGATCGAGGCAGAAACCTTGGGGAGTACATAAGGTTTCAGGTGTAACCAGAATCCGGAATCGGCTATCCAGTGCGGGCCGCAGGTTCTCTCAATAGTCATTAATCAATCGTCGTAACTCTTTAGCCTCGTGTAGAAGGCGCCGCAACATGACCAAGCCGGTGGGGGTCTCTTTCCCAAAGGACGCAAGACCTTGGCTCATTGCATGGAAACGGCAGTGTATCCGTGAAATTCACTCAAGGACAGCCCCAGGAGTTGATCTCGGTTGAAGCCTCTGTCGTCCCTGCCTCTTCCGAAGCGTATTTAAGACCAC
>CAYPDL010000146.1:0-8711 GCA_964409475.1 uncultured Desulfobacteraceae bacterium
AAGACCCGCCTCTCCTTCATGGCGAACCCGTTGCCATACCGCCGCAAACCGGTAATGATTCAGCGGGAGGCTTAGGGCGTGTTTCTGTTTCGTATCAGGTGTCAGCTGGTCTTGTCCAGGTCCAGCTTGTCTTTCAGATATTGAAACCCCGGGGTGATGCTTTCGGTCAGGCCCGTGGGCAAAAAGCTCTTGACCGGCAGTCCCATATTCATTTTTCCCCCGGTCTTAAAGAGATACGGCATGACCCCGGCCAGCATGTTGCCCGGAATACCAATCCCGATCTCATGGTCACTGATGCCGGCAAAGACCCGGTCCCCCATGCCCGGGATGACGATCTGTGGCCGACCGGTCAGAAAGGGGAGAAGTCCGCCCTTTACGCACGATTCCCCAAAGCCTTCGAACGCGGATGTAACCGGTCTTTTGTAGTCATAGCAGAGCATATGAATGATGTGGGTGATGTGGGTGCCGTCGCCGAAAACCAGCACCGTATCCGGCGCCACCTGTGTGTCGGGCAGGGGAGACGAAACAAAGCCCATATATTGCCGGGCTTTTTCTGCCTTATCCCCTGCAAAGGCCTTCATGGCGAATTGATAGCGTATCTGTTCGGCGGCCCGATCCTTGTGCCAGCCCTGGCGCATCTGGCTTTCCACAAAGTCCTCTTCGCTCACATTCACCCATAAATGCATGGCCGAGCCCGGCACGCAAAAATTGTCTTCCGCCGTCATGGCCGTGGTCCAGCCCCAGCGGCGGGTGTAGGTAAACGCCTGGCAAAGACTCCATTTCTGGCCGGAGTTCTGCGGTCGGACCGTGTTGGCAGGGATTTCGGATGGATCGCGGATAAACTTGATGGCCACAGGATATGTGGGCAGGTGCAGTCGATGATACAGATCTGCCCCTATTTGACGCCATTCTTCCAGGTTCATAGCCATCCTCCTTCAAGATGATAGAAAGCCCGGCTGAAATAGGGATTCAGAGGTTAACTGGTAGGAATTATGGCGAAAGTAAGCTGAAAGTCAAGGAGAATCGTGGATGGGGGCTGTCTTCAAAAGGCCGGCCTCGCTAAATATATGTCAATTTTTTCCAAAACTCCTCGTCCTTCTTTTTCCACTCAGGGCCAAAGGTCCGCTCATAAAAGGGGCCCAACCGGTTCAGCCACCGCCACCAGAAGTTTTTCCCCTTTTCTTTTGCCTCCAGGATGTCGTCTAAAAAGACGCGGATATTGCCCATCTCTTCTTTGGGTATGTAGGAGGCCGCGCCTCCTTGATGCGACCTGATGGTATCCTCGGGGCTCAGTGCATGGGCCGTGAGCATAACCGGGATGACCCCTTTATCCCCGGCAATCTCCAACAAACCATAACCGTCAACACCCATAATATCAAGAATTGCCAAATCAAATTCCTGGCCTTCAAGATATTTCTTTGCCTCCTCAAAGGTCGCCGCCTTCGTAAGGTGGCACGTTGGGAGAAGCTCCTCCAGTGCCTCCAATACATCCAGTTCATCGTCAACAATGAGGATTCTGAGTCCATCAATTCGATCTATGCTTGACACTATCGTACCTCCTGTCGCGTGTAAATTCCGCGCCTGATTATTCGTTACGATAACATAATACATCACGATCTTGGGTCAAGGAAAATGGGGGCCAACGGCTGACTGGGGATATTCTGAAGCCCTACATCTTGATCAAGAGGTTGATCCCGATAATCAGAATGATCAGAGGGGAGATGATTGCGGCGAGGTTGCCGGGTTCCAGAAGCTGGCGCTGCCGCGGGCGCCTTAGAGCACCTTGAAGAACGGCGCTGGCACGAGGATCTTGTTCTCGACATGCATCACCAGCGGTCGCATCTTCTTAGCATAGGCTTGCCACTCGGGCGAGGCCTGCAATTGTTTGCGGCGCTCAAACCGGTCGTCAAGGCTTTCGTATCCCCACATATGCACAATCTGGTTCAGTGGACCTACGTCAGTGAAATAATAGCCCACCATCTTGCCGAGAATGCGCACCTGGCATTCCATCCCCTCCTCCTCATAGAGCTTGAGGAAAACAGGCACTTGGCCCGCATGCAGCGTATAGATCCGTTCATCGATAAACATCGGTTCCCCCTCTTAGACCCTTAGTTTGTAACTTCTCTTCAACTTGAGGAGAAGTTCCTCGATCTTGCTCAGTGAGCCACTCGTAGGGTCGATCACCGTATCGGCCCAGTTCCGGCGGGTACGGTGACCCGCCCTACTTTGTGGCTTCGTGTCTCTGTGTGAGATGTTTTGGTTGCGGCTATGCCGCTTTAGGTCATGGTCATCTTGATCATGGTCAGCGCGAAAACGCCCAGAGCACCGCTAATGGCACACCTCTTCACAGCGCCATCCGTTTCGCTCACCAAAAATGTCCTCTTTCGAGTTCGGCGGTCGCCTCTGTGTTATACGACTTCTTCTTCGGGAGACGTCACCTCACCCAGCCGCTTCAAGGCCGGCTGAGGTAATCCGTCATAAAGCGGCAGGAACTTCTTGTTAATTTCCTCGTTCCCCCGCTCAAAGAGGCTGTTTCCACCGGCATCGCACTCGACCATAAAGGGACCAAAATGCTTCACTTCCAGTACCCACATGGCCTGTGCAAGACCGAGTTCCTTCTTCCAGGCGACATCTTTCACACGAACAATCCCTCTTCCGTAGATGGCCCCCAGTCCGTACCCAACGGTGGTGAGATAGATGGTATGGTTCGGGGTGAAACTCTCTTTATACACCCTGGACGACATCCCGCCTTTCCCGATGACAAACCGGATATTGTACCGCCTGAGGAATTCAGGCATGTATTTGGCGAAACGGAAACTCGCCGTTGCCGTAACCGATGGCACATGGTAGACGCCCGGCGAAGTTTCATTTATGGCCGGTGAACAGTGAAATGTCGCGCCCCCCAATGTTCGAATATCGATGGGGGGTTCCAAATTCTTTTCAAAAATCATGTGATAGAGGCCCTCTCGCCCGGTGAACACCAGGCCGTCCAAAAAGACGGCATCCCCTAATTCGAGAGAATCCAGTTGATCATCTCGGGCAGGGAGTGTGATGGTGACTTCTCTGATTCCGCTCTGGTCTTGATGTGTCATTTCATAACTCCTTTTGTCTACGATCTTACTCGATAGTGTCTCTGCGGTAGTAGGCGGTAAACCATCGGGGGTCTTCTCTAAATTCAACCGTATTGTCGTCAAAAAAGCGGGCGGTCTTTCTTCTCTGGGCATAGCAGAACTGCTGGATCCCCACGGGCATACCGCCGGTGTGGGCATACGCCGCCTCGATATGGACATCCAGGACGGCGGAACTTCCCGGAAATCCCATAGGCCCAAAGCCCGCATTATTTCCCAGCTCAATGAGTTCTTCTTCAAGTTTTGCAATTTCCGGATCCGGATTTCTATCGCCCACAAGGCGTAAACAGGCCGCTTCCTTTGACAGACGGACACATACATCCTTTGTGCCGCCCGCACCGATTCCGATGACTGCGGGCTGGCACGACATCCCCCTGCGAAGGAACTCTGCCAGTGAATCCAGGAAAAACCGTTTCAGACCGGGGATGCCGTCAGCGGGAAAAAGCATTCGGTATTCGCCTCCAAAAAGGCCTCCCTTGTGCACGACGGTAATATCCATCCAGTCCGCATCCGGTTCAAAGCTGTAATCGACCGTCGGGGCGTGGAGACCCACATTATTGTTATAGTCTTTTCTTGAAAACGGATGCACCCGATTGGGTCTCAGGGGGATGCTGGATGTTGTGTCGGCCGTCGCCTGACGAAGTGACCTTTCGAGATTGACCATGCCGCCTTCTATCGCCGCATGGTTGCCGATCTTGGCATAATACCTTGGCAAACCCGTGTCCGCACACATCGGGCTTCGGTCTTTAATGGCGGCATCATAATTCTCCAAGATCTTTTTCAAGACATAATGGGAGAGCTGATTTGTCTCTTGTGCCTCCATCTGTTCAATCTTTTGTTGAACGTCTGTGGGGATCTCAATAGCTGCTCTCACGTTCAGTTCCCGTGCAGCCTCCAAGATCGTATCTGCGTTTATCATGATGACTCCTTTCTATGGAAAAGTAACTGCCAAACCACACGTCGTGATCGTACGAGCCTTCTTCAATCGTGCCTGCGTCTGAAGGCCTCGGGTCCCATATACGACTCATAGGGTTTGTTCAACAAGCCCTACTCCTTATGTCCCATCAAAATCATTTACACTCTATTTTTGAAATCACCCCTTTCTTAATTAAGCATCCAAAGGCCACCGTGATCCAACTTATGTCACGCTGAGGCCTATGCTCATTCCGCCATCGACATAAATAACCTGGCCGGTTATAAAATTCGATTCGTCCGAGGCGAGGAACAGCAACAGAGGCGCTATATCTTCGGGTTGCCCGATACGCCCCAAAGGAATCCTGCTTACCCTCTCTTTCTGGATCGCCTCGGAGAACCCCTTGGTCATGCCGGTTTGGGTCCAACCGGGCGAAATGGCATTGACCAAAATTTTATAGGGGGCTACCTCCAAAGCCAGACTTCGCGTAAATCCGTTGATACCTGATTTTGCAGCAGCGTAATTTGCATGGGAAGCCAGACCCAGCGCAGCTCTCGAAGATATATTGATAATCTTGCCATATCTCTTCTTAAGCATATATTTCAGCGCGAAGTGAGAGCAGTTGAATGCCCCGTTGAGATGAACATTTATGACGTCCTCCCACCTATCCCATTCCATTTCGTGAACCAGGCCGCCCTTCATTAAGCCAGCGTTGTTGACCAGAATATCCAAACCACCCAAACGGCTGACCGCCGTTGTCATCATGGACGCTACCTCGCTTCGATTCGTCACGTCCGCCTTGACGAAAATGGCTTGACACCCTAACTGCTTCAGCTCCCGTTGAACCTCCATCCCGAGCGTCTCGTTGACATCGCTAATAACGAGCTTTGCTCCTTCCAAAGCCAACGCCTTTGCAAATGCCTTCCCCAATCCCCCGGCAGAACCCGTTATCACAGCCACCCTGCCCTTTAATCTCATACATTGCTCCGAGGTGTGTGTACGTCACCCCGTCCTTCCGGGCGGGAAAAATGGATATTGTCCCTACTTCCTCTCCAGAATCGTACAGATCCCCAATCCCCCACCGCCACAGATGGTCAGGAGGCCATAGCGGGCGCCTTGTCTTATCATTTCATAGATGAGCGTTGTGAGCCGGATGGAACCCGTTGCACCGATGGGATGTCCCAGGGAAATTCCGGATCCATTGACGTTTACTTTTTTGTCCAGATCTTGTTCATCGATACCCATCAATTTGGCATCTGCCAGGGCCTGCGCGGCAAAGGCCTCCTGAATCTCGATGAGATCCATCTGATCCATGGTTAAAGAGGCCTTCTTGAGTGCCCTGCTTACCGCGGCCGGCACTGCTGGATACGTCAGGGTAGGATCGGCCGCAGCTACGGCAAATGACCTGACAGTGACCATCGGCTCCACGCCATGTTCTCTGGCCTTTTCGGGGGTTGTCAACACCAGGGCCGCGGCACCGTCATTTTCACTGGAGGAGTTCCCTGCCGTGCAAATGCCGTCTTCGTAAACCGTATTGAGTCTCGCCAGCTTCTCCAGGGTGGTGTCACGCCGCGGGGTTTCGTCCGTATCCAACAAGACCTTTTCCTTTTTCTGCCTTACCTCCACAGGCACGATTTCCGCCTTGAATCTTCCCGAATCAATGGCGGCAATCGCCCGCTGGTGCGAGCGGAACGCCCATCTGTCCGCTTCTTCTCGGCTGATCCCCTCATTTTTGGCCGCGGTTTCGGCCCAGGTCATCATTGAATTCAACTCTCCGAATCTCTTTATGGGTTGGTGCATCGGTCTGCCACGCTGTATTCTGTCATAAAAGGGGAGGCCCCAGAGCGCAAGGCTGCCGTGCTGTCGAGGGAAAAACCCCCATTTGGAGTCAACCCTGCCGCCAACTCCCCATTTGAGGAACTCGCCGGGGATGTAGAATTCGGCTCGGCTCATGCTTTCGACCCCGCCGGCAACGATCGACGCTGCATCGCCCTCCTTTATCTGCAGGGCTGCGGACCAGACGGATTGCAGCCCGGAACAACACCGTCTGTCTACAGTAAAACCGGGGACCTCAACGGGCCACCCGGCCTCAAGAAGGGCCAGCCGCGCGGCATTGGGGCATTCACCGTTCGGAAACGATTGCCCCAGAATCACCTCATCCACTTCCTCCGGCTTGAGATTGGCCCGCTTGATCGCTTCAGCAAGGACAATTGCACCAAGCCTCTCCACAGGGACATCTCGAAGCATGCCGCAATATGCGCCTATGGGCGTTCGAACTGCACTGATGATCACTACCTCTTGCATGGTTTCCTCCTCAATCAGTCATAGGGTAAAGATTAAAAGCTGACTATGTTTATAAGAGCGCAGCCCCTTTCAGGGTGATGATTTCATTTGTCGCGTCCATGATCTGCAGCAACTTGGCATCGCGCATATATTTCTCGAGGGTGAATTCCTTTGAAATGCCATATCCCCCCAGCACCTGAACCATCTCCACCGTATGTTTCATGGCCATATTGGTGGCAAACACCCTCCCCGCGGCCGACAGTCTGAAATCTCCCAAGAACTTGTTGGCAAGGGTCCATGATGCCTTCCACAAGAGCCCTCGGGCTGCCTCAATGGCCTGGAAGGCCTCAAAGAGCCTGAATGCCACGGCCTCATGTTCGATGATCGGCTTGCCCCACTGGACCCGCTCCTTGGCATAGGAGAGGGCCTCTTCGTATGCGGCGCGAAGCAGTCCCACCGCAAGATACCCGACGCCGATATTGCCCACTGTCTTGATGGCGTTGTGCATCATGGGATAGCTGTCGCCCGGAGGCATGATCATGTAATCCTCAGGGATGCGTACACGGTCAAAGGCCAGCTCCGCCTGGTTGAGGGCGCGCATGCCGATCTTGTCCAAAGCCCTGCCGCGCGTCACGCCCTCACCATAGGGCACCAGGAAGACCCCTGACCCGGGGATCCCCTTGGACGAGTCCACACAGCAAAAGAGGAGAAAGAAGTCGGCGATGCCCCCGTTGCTCACAAAGCTCGATTTGGCCCCGTCAATCACCCACTCCTTTCCTTCTTTTCTGGCCTTTGTCTCGTGATGCACCCTGAGATCGTAATAGTTGCTTCCGTCAGACCCGATGTTGGGTTCGGAACTCCCCCATGCCGAGACGTGCTTCGCCTCGTTGTCCTCGCAGTAGGGTCTCACGAACCGGTCAATGAGATCTGTCCTGCCCGAGGCAAGCACACTCAGGAACATGGGAGCAACCGGGGCCGCCAGGAGGGTTGCCGTCATGCCGATTCCGCCCACTGCCAGCTCTTCCCAGACCAGCCCGGTGGTCACCGGGTCGAGCCCGAGCCCCCCCAGCTCTTCTCTGATGCCCATCTTATGAAACCCTAAAGCGTAGGCCTTTTTGAGGGTGTCCCGGAAGATCGGGCTATTGAAGACCTCTTCGGGATCTGCCATCTTGTCCAGGGCGACCTCGGCAGGGCGAATCACCTCCCGCGCAAACCTGCGGGCCAAACCCTGGATCTCCTGCTGTTCCTCTGTCGGCGACAGGTCAATCATTTTCAAAATCCGCCATGAAGTCTGTTTTTGAGAAAGAATAAGGAAGAAATGCCGTGGGTTCTGCTTCACCCACGATCTTGCCGGGAAACATCCTGTTGGTGCTCACCAGATAATAGGCCGCAATGATATTCTTCACCTGGATCTCCGACCATGGGTCATAGGGTGAGTCCTGGAATACGACCTCGCCGGTGCCCATTTCAAAGCTCTCCATCTCAATTTCGGTCCGCTGACGGATCAAAGAGACAGGCCCGTCAAATCCACGGCCCAGTTCAACCGAATGGGAATACTTGAAAAGAAAGGTGGGGCCGACTTTCATGGGGAGTTGATCCAGCTTATTCATGAGATCGGCCCGCAGCGTCACAAAGCGGTGTCCGAACCTTTCGACGGATCCTTCAACCCTCTTTCCATCCCTTTCCAAACGGATCTTTGCCAGCTTCTTTGGAAATCCGTAAATATCCCTCCCGTTGTGCATACGGGCTTCATCATCGATCGGCATGGAAAGACAGTAGTTCCCCACCTCGCCCTCAAACTGGCAGCGGACAAAAAGCGCCCCCTCATGATAGCCTGGACCCAGGTTTGTCATTGGATAATGGGCGATGAAGCAGAGTGCCCAAGGCTCCGTGGCCGGCTCCAAGGGGGGCGGAAGCACTCTGGCCACGATTTCAGGGTCGGTCTCATACATAATTCCAAGTATCTCTGCGCCGGGAAATTCCCGAATGGAGAGATCAAAATATCTATCCAGTTCCTTCTCTGTCTTGACAAAACCCATACAAACCTCCCTTGATCATTAGGACGTTAATGTTGTACAAATAATCGAGAACCCCTTCCAAGCGGGCTGCACTTTTTCATGTTCCAGGTCATAGGCCCGCGCCTATTCAATCTCCAACACTGCCTTCTCAGCCTTTTCCAGGTCTTGTCTGTAGAAAAAGGAACCTGAAAAGAACATGCCCGCCGCAATTAGATAGGCAAAGGGCAAAACCATCAACGCAATGTCTATGCCGTATCGATCAGATATGAAGCCCACAAAAATAGGGCCCAGGGCGCTTCCCAGGACATGCTGCACAATCACGCAGAAGCTGTATGATACGGCCCGGAGGCCCGGGTGCACCACATCCTG
>CAYPDL010000147.1:0-8690 GCA_964409475.1 uncultured Desulfobacteraceae bacterium
CACGGACCTGATACCTCCCGGTCTGGAACGCGAAGGGGTGCGAAACTTGAGTTATCTGATTAAAAGGCTGACGCCTGAACTCCGGATAAGGGACTTATCCGTAAGCAGATTTACCCGCTAAATATGGAGCTGATGCGTTCCGATCATCTTCAAGTCGTCAATCGGAAATCGTCAATCGCAAATCGAAAATTCTCAGAGGCCCATGAATTTGGCGGCGATTCCCTTCATGATCTCGCTGGTCCCGGCAAAGATCGACAGCACCCGGGTATCTCGCCAGGCCCGGGCGATCGGGTACTCCTCGCAATATCCATAGCCCCCGTGGAGCTGCACGCACTGGTCGGCAACGCGCATGGCCATCTCAGAGGTCCAGTATTTGCCCATAGACACGTTGACCACCACATTGGCCCCCTCCATGTGATCCACGATCAGCTTGTCCACAAATGTCCGGCCCAGCCGGATCTCGGTCGCCATTTCAACGATCTTGAACTGGGTGTTCTGGAATTTGGAGATGGGGCGGCCAAAGGCGCTTCTCTCCTTGCAGTACTGAATGGTCAGCTCCAGCATTCGTTCGGCGGCGGCAACTGCGATAATGCAGCACATGAGACGCTCCTGCTGGAGCTTCTGCATGAGCATCATGAACCCGCCGCCCTTCTGTCCCAGGCGGTTGGCTTTAGGGACGCGGCAGTCGCTGAAGAAAAGTTCCGCCGTGTCCTGGCTGTGCCACCCCACCTTTTTGATCTTCTTTCCCTTTTCAAATCCCGGCGTATCCTCCTCCACCAGATACAGGTCAATGGCCTGATACGGATTTTCCACCGAGGGATCTCTGGCCGCCAGGACGACCAGTCCGCAGTTCAGCCCGTTGCTGATAAAGGTTTTCTGACCATTGATCACCACCTCATCCCCGTCTTCCACGGCCGTGGTCCGGATGGCCGCCAGGTCGCTGCCGGTATTGGGTTCGGTCATGGCCACGGCCGTGATCAGCTCTCCGGAAACACACCCGGGAAGGTATTTCTTCTTCAGTTCTTCGGAAGCAAACGATGTAATATACGGGACCACGACATCGCTGTGGAGCGGTGTGGCCAATCCGGTATTTCCCGTCTTTCCCAATTCCTCGGTCAGGATGACCGAATAGAGAAAATCGGCCCCAAGTCCGCCATACTCCTCGGCCACATCCATACAGAGAAATCCCTGTTCCCCCATCTTACGCCACACGCTTTTGGGCACCCTGCCGGCCTCTTCCCAGTCGTCGGCATAGGGAATGACCTCTTTGGCAAAAAACCGCCTGACCGCCTCCCTGAAAATCCGGTGTTCCTCGGTATAGTGAATAATTTCCATCAGATGTGCTCCCTATATTGGTTGCTGGTTGCTGGATACTGGATTCGGGATACCTGAAGGCTGAAGCGTGAACCCAATGAACTCAACAAACCCAAGTAACCCAAACAAACCGGCATCCGGGGGCCCTAATACTGGCCTTCGTGCCGTACCCCCACGGGATAGACATTCCCTTCTTTGTCGTAGAAGACCAGTTCCCTCGCCTCCTTCCAGAGGACCTCGTCCATCATACAGTAGAAGGCCTTGACCTCGCCCGGCCGTATCTGCTGATCGCCGTTTGGCATCAGGGTGGCGATCCGGTGGGTTCCCCGGGTCCCATGGAGGTCACAATAGCTCGGAACCACCACCGGACAAATCCCCCTGTTTTTGATGAGGATCTCCAGGTTTTGATCAAAGGCCCGTGCTCCACAGCAGGTCTTGAACGCAAAGATCTCTTCCACCGCGGAGTTCATGGTAGCGCTGATCTCAAGCATACGATTTCTCCCGGTTCCCTGGCAGGGGGTTCTATATCCTGTTGACTCGAGATACACGACCGGATTTCCTACGAGACGCCCGGTTTACATGCTCAGCAAGCTTCATTTTATGGCCGCCATATTCAATCGGGTCCGTTTGCAGTGCCCTGTTACTTGATAGGATCTCAGTGCCTCACGGCCCTACTACGAACCTGACAAATCTGTACGAAAGCCGGTTTGAGAATTGTTGCCGGATGGTCTTTAGAGATGGCGGCCGTTGTTACTATAGTATAATTGAGGGATTTGTGCAATGAATGTTCACTTTTGCCAGCAATCCTCATTTTGCGATTGACATGTTCCGAATTTCCTGTTCGTAGTGTCGCCGTAAGGCGATTTCAGGGCCTCACGGTCCCACTACAAACCTATCAAGTCTGTGAGAAAGCCAAAATGAGAATTGCTGCTCTCCTGCATTGCAACCGCATAGAACAGTTGATTTTTGTCCCTTTTTTGCATAAGTTCAGGGGTAAAGGGTCAGGGGCTGGAGATTGCGACAAAAAACGATGGAAAGAAGAGGTTTTATCAAAAAGGGCCTGCAATGGGCGGCCTCACTCCTGGGCGCAGCGCTCCTGGCCTATTCTGCATTCTCGTTTATGACCTTCAGGAAGGCCACAAAAAAGAGGATTGTCTTTAATCCGGATGATCAGGCAGGGCCTGTAAATTTCAAGGAAGGAATCTATCTGATCAGGGAGCCGGACGAAGTCTTTGCCCTCTCTGCCCAGTGCACCCACCTGGGATGCACCCTCAACTACGATGCGGTCTCCCGGAGGTTTGCATGTCCCTGTCACGGGAGCGTCTTCACCCTTTCGGGCAAACGGGTCGCAGGGCCTGCACGGAAAGATCTATACAGGGTCCTACTGACAAGGACGGCCAGTGGAGACATAGAGGCTGTACTGAAAATTGGATAGAGGATTCGGCGTGTCATCCCCCGGTAGAATTATTAACAGGATATCCCTTTACCTTCCCCGTCTCGGGCTTTCGGCCCTGATTCTCTGCCTTGCTTCCGGGATTGTCCTGGTCTTTTACTATCGGCCCATGGGGGATGTCTTCCGGAATGTGGAAGAGATCACGACCCTGGTCCCCTACGGCTGGTTTTTCAGGCAGCTTCATTATGGCGCCGGGCAGGTGTTTGTCATCCTCATGCTGCTCCATACCCTGGATCATTTCGTTCGGAAGCGCTACAGGAAGTATGCCCCCAGGGTGTGGATCTCTCTCGTAGTCTCCCTCGCCCTCTGTTTTTACACGCTGTTTACCGGTTTTATCCTGAAAGGGGATCAGGAAGGGCGGTTCGCAGGACACATCTTCATGAACATCCTCGAAACCCTGCCGGTAGCGGGGGGGGCCATTGCAGGGCTGTTCATAGTGCCCGGTGAGAGTTTTTTCTTTCTCCCCTATCTTTATCACTGTTTTTTCCTTCCCCTTCTGATTATCTATCTGATGAGAGGCCACATTCGTGAGTGGCTCCCGGACCAGAGGTTCCTGCTCAGCGGGGGCATCGGGCTTTTCCTATATGCCCTGTTTGTCAAACCGGGTATGGATATCCCGCCCGAGGCGTCGGCGGCCGTGGTAAAAGGTCCCTGGTTTTTCCAGGGGATTCAGACGCTCCTGAAATTTCTGCCCCCGCTCCTGGCCGGCCTGATCATTCCGGGCTTTTTCATCGGATGCCTCCTCGTGCTCCCTGCCACGGAAACTGTCCTCAGGACGCTCTCTTTCAAGAGGGGCGTCATGCATATGGGCGAAAACAGTCTTTGCGGTCTGCTAATTATCTTGGGCTGTCTTTACGGCCTCCTGACGCTCAGGGCAGTCATATGGGGGCCGTGATGTTTTGGGGAGCGTTTGAGGAAACCAGGCCGGGACCTTTGTTTTTAGTGTAATTTGTGTAATTCGTGTTTAAAATGTATTTTCATGGTAAATGTTCATGCCAACCGGGTTTGTCGCCCCCGTGCATGAAAATCGCCTGTGAGAGCGACATGTTGCCGCGACCGTCGAGACTGGAAAGTCTCCTCACAAGTAAAAAACAGGCCCTTTACCTATTCGTCTCGTTCGTATGATTCGTGGTTAAAAACGCATTTTCGTGGTAAAGTATCGGGAATGCCTTTTTGTCACGCATGGAAGAAAAATAGAATTTCTGATCGAAGGTGTATGCATGACGACTGATTTCTTGACACTGTTTGATTCAAAAGAGGACCAAGAGATTATCTCCGAAGAGGAGTTCGGTCGCATTTTGGCGCCCTTTGCGGGGCCGTTTCTTTCACTTTCAAATTACGTGGAGGACGCTCTCAATCAAGGGAGCAGCAAGCTCCTGGATATGGAGTTTCTGGCCAATGTCATCAAGCATTCCTCGGATGTGGAGCATTTCTTAGATCGGTATAGGGCACGGAACAACAGAAACTGGATCTATTTCCGGGAAATTACAGCCACCGCAAAAAACTTCAGCAAAGTCGCTTTTTTATTGGAGGAAATCAAGAAAAATTCTCATCAGGAGCGTCTCTTTCCCCGTGAGGATTCGGATTTTGTCGAAAGGGCAGGATCAGCGGCTCGTTTCTTTGTCGAGATCATTACCCGCAGTTTCGGGGAACTGCGAGCCGAGGCCCGGAGACTGAACCTCGCGGTCCCCAAGGAGAGGCCGCTTCGCAGTTACGCCGTCAGACTGCACAACGAAATCATCCTCCCTCATACCATAGAAGAAACGGACGCTTCGGATAAGGCCCATGTTGTAAAAAAGCTTGTTCATGGCTTTTCAGACCTTGCGGGAGAGGCCCTCTCTCTGGAAGAAGTAATACGACCGGGGGGCGAAAACCTGGCTTCCAAAATTCCCTCAGATGTCAACGAAGGAACGCTGCGGCGCCTGGGAACCCGCTTACATAATTTCCAATCCTGGTATGACACCCATATCGAACACACCCGAATCGGCGGCGACATTCCAGAGCTGAAGGGGCTGCGTGAGATTTTCCGCGTCCAACTGAATCTCTTCAAGATAGCGACGATTTCAGTGCACTATTTTGAAAGGCATCTCCTTGTTCCATCGTCGCCGGTTGTTGAGAGACTCCGTGACATCGTCCCGTCTTCACGTCTCGTGGAAGAGGCCTTCGGTTTCAGCCTCTATTATCTCATGCAGCTCTTTCATATGGGCAGAGAGCTTGCTGATTCCATATTGAATCGCCTTGTAGATATCGTGACCTATGAACTCCCCATACCTGAAATAGGATTCCATGCCCGTCCATCCACTCGTGTGGCGAAGGTTGTCCAGCACTACGGCTCCGATGTGAAGATGCTTGTGGAAGACCAAGTGTTCGATGCCGGCAGTGTACTGCAGATGCTCAGTGCGGGGGGCTATATCGTGACCAAACGGCTGGAAAGAGTGCGTTTTCGAGGGGACAGACAGGCCCTGAATGACCTTAAAATCCTGGCCGATCACAATTATGGCGAGACCCGGAGCGGCAAGGATGTCCCTCTTCCGGATACCCTCTCTTATTTAAAATAGGAGGGATTTACTCGCTCCTAGGCTTCGGCTTCCGGGCACTCATCCCGGATGGCTAATGCGGCAGGGTGCCTATCCTGAGAATCCGGCCTTCAATCGGGTAAGGCCTCTGTACGGAACGGCCCCGAACCTCCCCGGTCATTTCCCGGACGAAATGCCTGCCTAGTCTTTCAAAACTGGTTCTTCCGGGATCAGCGATAACCACAAATTGAACGCCTTCGCCCAGGGCGCGGCATATGAGCGCTTTTAAAGAATCTGCCAATGAATCCAGAAAGCAGATATCCGCACCGATCATGACATCAATCCCTTTCAGATGCTTGCCTATCAGATCATCGAACCCCAGATGCATGGTTGAGACGTTAACGTGGTTGATCTGTGTGTGTACCTGCAGATATGGAAATACCTCTGAATCGATATCAACGCTGGTTACTTCGGCGCCACGATTTTTTGCACAGAAGATGCCTGCCAATCCCCAGCCGCACCCCAATTCCATGACGCGGGCGCCCTTGCGCAATCCTTGCCCGTTTAAAAAATCCATCAACAGCCAACTCGAGGGCCAGAGCCTGAAGCCGTGACAAGACGCGGCATGTGTTCGTTTGAGTTCCCTGATTTTGTGGTGCCGCGGCCGAAAAGCGCGCACCCCATATTCCAGGATCTCGTTCTTGTTGTCAGAGGCCGGACAGGTCCCGGTTCCTGACTCTTCGATCATAGATCTTTCCACTTTTTCTTTTCTCTGAGGCTGCTAAAGGCAGTCGGTTAACGGGAATGAGATTTTCGGCGGTTGGTTGTGCCGGCCCTGTTTCTTAATTGCCGGCTCCGAGATGGAAACGTAGCGCTCTTTTTAGGAGAAGGCCTCTGGACCGGCGGCGGCATCAGTTCCAGCAGCGAGTTGTCCGGATACACGCAACTTAAAGGGTGCCCAAGGTATTCCTCTATGGACGGGATATAAAAAGAATCGTCTTCGCAGGCAAAACTCACGGAAATACCCGTGGCGCCGGCGCGGCCGGTGCGGCCGATCCGATGCACGTAATCCTCGGGCGACTGGGGCAGCGTGAAATTGACGACGTGGCTGATGCCCTCGATATGCAGCCCTCGTGCCGCCACGTCTGTGGCCACCAGGACGCGAATCCTTCCGTTGCGGAAATCCTCGAGGGTCTGGATACGTTTCCTTTGAGGCACGTCGCCCGAGAGGATGGCGCAGGTGATGCGGCATTGTTTGAGCCGATCCGCCAGACGGATGGTCTGATCCTTCCGGTTGGTAAAGACGAGCACCCTCTGCAAATCCTGTCCCACAATCAAATTGAAGAGAAGGGTGAATTTTTCTTTGGCAGTGACAAGGTAGATCATCTGGTTGACCGATTCTGCCGCCACCTGTTCGGGTTCGATCTCCACATGAACAGGATCCCGGGTCCACTGTTCGGCCAACCGTTCCACCTCGGGCGTCAGTGTGGCGCTGAAAAACATCGTCTGCCGCCTCTCTTTTGGAGGGGTACTGTGCACGATACTTCGCACATCGGGGATAAACCCCATATCGAGCATGCGGTCGGCTTCATCGATGACGAGGATTTCAACCTCGTTAAGTTGCACGCGCTTCTGTCTCTGGAAGTCAAGTAACCGACCTGGCGTGGCGATCATGATATCGACGGCTTTTTCTGCCAGGGCCCGTTTTTGCTTCTCATAATCCAATCCCCCGAAGACGGGTTGAATGTGAATGTCGGTGTATTTCCCGATATCCCGGGCGTCTTTTTCGATCTGTAGCACCAGCTCCCGCGTAGGGGCCAGGATCAGCACCCGTGGCACGCCCGGCCGACGGTGGCCCTGGATCGGTTTTGTGAGAAGCCGGGTGTAGATATCGATCAGAAAAGCGGCCGTTTTGCCGGTACCGGTCTGAGCCCTGCCTGTGGTATCCGATCCGGCGAGGGCCTGGGGGAGGATCTCCGCCTGTATGGGCGTGCAGTATGTAAAGCCCTGGTCGGCGATGGCGTGCATGATTTCGGCCGGCAGATCCAGATCGTGAAATCGGCCCCGGCCTTTGGCAGGCGGCACATCAAACTGGGAAACATCCCAGGATGTCTGAATGGTTTTTGTTTCTACTGGGCGTTTGCGCCTGGACGGTTTGGGCCTTTTTCGCACGTTTCGGCGCGGGGCGCTATCAGGCCGCGGGGCCCCATCAATGTCTTCCGGCAGAGCCGAATCGGTTGGTTTTTGTGGTTGATTATTTTCGGTTGAGAACTCTGTCAAGTGGTCATAAAACTCCATAACTAACTGTTTAAACAACTATTTTCCTTTCTCATGGTGAAATTAAAAATTTTTCCTAAAGATTCAAGTAAGGCGAGCAGGAGCCTATCAACCTGCGTCGCCCGAGTATGCTCAACTGGCGCTTCAGTCTTTGTCTTCGAGCAGCGTGTGTTGATTAATAACGCTGCCCGCCACCCTGTCGTCCGCCGCCGCCCGGTCGTCCCTTGCCCCGACCTCCTCCGGATCGAGAGCCTTCAGTGCGGGCGCGGGCCTGATTTACCTTGACCGCTCGTCCTTTCAGCTCTTTGCCGTCCAGGCCGTCTATAGCGGACTGAGCGCTGGAATTATCCTGCATTTCCACGAAACCAAATCCTTTGGATCTGCCGCTGTACTCATCTTTTATAACTTTGACGGTGTCTACCTGCCCGAAGGCACTAAAGGCATCCTTCAAGTCTTCTTCTGTCACTTCGTAAGACAAATTACCTACATAGATGTTCATTTGCTCCTCCTTTAAATTTGAAAAGCCCTTTAATGATCCGGAGATTATCCCCGTTTCAATACGGAATACGGTTTTTCTGGTCCCGACGGTGGATACAAAAGCCTCGGGGGTTTCTGAGGTATCCAACACCTCGCCATTCATTTGTTAATGTCAGTCAGGGATGGGAATCTGCATTCTGCCCGCCTGTGACAACGGTGCGGCGGCTAAGCGCTTTCAGCGCCCTCTTCACGTGAGGACTTGTGAGGCGACCCAGGGAGGAGGAAGAACTTGGCCGAATAGTTTAAACCATAGCCATGTTAGCCTGGTTAGACTCTATTAAGGTCAAATAAGGACCTATTCAGCCCGTCTCCAACGACCTTTTACTCTGAAAAAGGCTAACATCTGATATTTAGCTAACATAATATATCCTTAATTATTATAAGTCAAATTTTTTGTCATTTTCTGAAAAATTTATTTTGCGGCATTGCAGATCTTTCAACGGCATTGCAAATACCATTGCATCAATGGCTGATATGCCATATCATTCAGTTTTTGATCGAGAAACAGGGCGTTCAGGGCCGGGCAAGCGAAGCCATCGGCTTCCCGATGTTGTTGACCGGGATGTTCGTTGCGATGACTGTTGTCAGGGGCT
>CAYPDL010000148.1:0-8660 GCA_964409475.1 uncultured Desulfobacteraceae bacterium
CTCACAAGAAATATTTTGAACCTTATCGGATGATGGATAGGATTCTTTTCTTTTAACTCATGGTTTATCAAGGTAGGCGCCATAACGCGATTCATTTGAAAGCGTTGATAAAAAAGAAGGTCATTTTCTCCAGAACTCCGGCACGACCAGGATGATAAGGGTGTAAATCTCAAGGCGTCCCAACAGCATACACCAGGAAAGGAGCCACTTTCCCCAGTAGGGGATCTGGGCATAATTTTCCATCGGGCCCACCATGCCGAATCCCGGTCCGATATTGCCAATGGTGGCCGCCACGGCGCCAATGGCAGTGATAAAGTCAACGCCGATGCCTGCCAACAGGACGGCACACAGGGCAAACAGCGCCATATAAAGCGCCAAGAATCCGAGTACGCTTCTGACCACATCATCCGGCACCGTTTTTTCGCCGATTTTGATGTGGGTGACCGCCCGCGGATGGATCATTGAAAAGAGTTCTTTGTAACAATACTTAAAACAGAGAATGATGCGAACACATTTCATGCCGCCCCCGGTTGAGCCGGCCGACGCCCCCACAAACATGCACAAAAACAAAATGATCTGTGACATGGGCGGCCACAATTCATAATCGGCCGTTGTGTATCCAGTAGTGGTAACAATTGAAACAACCTGGAAAGCAGCGTACCGCAGGGCCTGGCCTGCATCAGGGTAAACGGTGCGATACGTGTTTAACCCCACCACGAGGGTCAGGATCAGGCACATCGCCAGGAAAAACCGGCACTCCGAATCTTTCCAGAAGGCCAGCGGCCGGCCTTTTAATAGCTGGTAGTGAAGTGAAAAGTTGATGCCGGCCAGCAGCATGAAAAAAATAATGACGGCGTCAATGTACACACTGTTAAAATGAGCCACCGATGCGTTCTTGGTTGAAAATCCGCCGGTCGGCATGGTGGTAAAGGCGTGGTTCAGGGCGTCGAAAAAGTCCATGCCACCAAGCTGCAGCAAGAACACCTCCAATAGCGTAAACAAGGCGTAGACTTTCCACAAAATGACAGCCGTTTCACGGATGCGCGGTTTGAGCTTGTCCGGCACGGGGCTTGGCACCTCCGCCTTGTAAAGCTGCATACCGCCGACGCCTAAGAAGGGAAGAATGGCTATGGAGAGAACAATGATGCCCATTCCTCCCAGCCATTGGATGAAGCTGCGCCAGAGCAGCAACCCCCGGCTCAACGCTTCGATGTCGGTTAAAATCGACGAACCGGTGGTAGTAAATCCGGAGACGGACTCAAAAAATGCATTTTCAAAAGAAAAGGGTGTCCCGGAAAAATAAAATGGCAGCGCCCCAAACAGTCCTATGGCCACCCATCCAATGGCCACAATGGCCATGCCTTCCCGCTGGCTGATGGTCTCCGCCCTTGCCCGCCAAAAGATGACTGCCAGAATGATGCCGCCGACCATGGTTGTTCCCATGGCTTTTATTGTCGGCAGCAGGCTGCGGTCATTGGTAAATAAAGCGAAGGACAGGGGCACAACCATGGTCCCACCGAAAAACAGGATCAGCACCCCAATTGTCTTCAGAATATAGCGCCAGCGCAATTAAAAATACTCCAGTTTTACAGCCAGAATTTTTTCAACACCGGGGATCGCCTTTCGGACAGCGAAAATGATGATCCTATCTTCGGGTTCGATAACGCTGTCACCGTCGGGGATAATAACGGTCTCCTTGCGGATGATTCCCGCCACCATGGCGCCTTTTGGAAATATTAATTTTTTCAATGGTTTAGACACTATATCAGATGTTTTCAATGCCACAGCCTCCAAAACCTCGCCCTCTTCCCCTTTCAGGGAAATCGCAGAGAGCACCTTACCGCGGCGAATATATTGCAGTATTGTGTTGATGGCCGACAGCCGGGGGCTGACCACCTGCTCGATACCGATGGTCGCCATCAGGGGAAAATAGCTGAATTTACTGATTTGTGTAATGGTTTTTGCGGCACCCAGACGTTTGGACAGCAGCGATACCAGGATATTGGTTTCTTCGTCGCTGGTCAGGGTCACCACAAGGTCGGTGTCGTGAATATTTTCTTCTATCAGCAGATTTTGGTCGGAACCGTCACCATGGAGTACGATGGTCCGTTTTAGACGTTCAGCCAGAAAATTGCATTGTTCGCTGCGTTTCTCGATGATTTTGCAGGATAGGGAGCGACTTTCAAGCCGCTTGGCCAACCGGTAACCGATCCGACCGCCACCGACGATCAGCACCCGATTGACAGGAGTGGCGTGTTTGCCGAAAACAGAAAGATATTTAAACAACTTGTTCTCTTCGCTGATAAAATAGACCAAGTCGTTGGCCCGCAGGTGGTTGTGGCCTTTAGGAATAATCAGTTGGTCGTCGCGAACGATTGCGGCAATCAGGGGCCGATCCGCTTCCAGCATGCTTGGAAGATCGGCAAGCCGCGCACCCGTCAACCGTGAGTCGTGTTCCATCCTAACGCCGACAAACTTGATCCGCCCGTCGTCGAATTCACCCACGTCCACGGCGCCTGGAACATCCATCAGCCGTTCGATGGTCTTCACCACCTCGACTTCAGGGTTGATGATCGTATCGATATGCGGAGCGTTTAACTTGAACGTGTCATGGTATTGGTCAAAATCGGCGCCACGCAACCGGGCCAGTTTCTTGACCGTCGATGACAGGGCATCAGTCATGAGGCAGGCGACAAGATTTACTTCGTCGGAGTCGGTGACGGAGAGCATGATTTCGGCCTCCCGAATGCCGGCCTCGTCAAGAACGGTCGGGCTGCTGCCCGAGCCGCATATGGTCTGCACGTCGATGGCTTCCGCAACCCTTTTCAAGGCCGCAGCATTTGAATCGATAACCACCACATCCTTGTGTTCTGATGCCAGGCGGCTGGCGATGTGAAAGCCTACTTCACCTGCACCGATAATGACAATTCTCATTGTGGAGATCCTTTAAATCTTGAATATCCGCGGCTGATTTTTCGCAACGGGTAAGCCTTGCGTACCGCATCTGTGGCCATGGAAATCGTCCGGACATCCAGTTTCCGAAACACTGGGAGCATTTTAACGATGTTTTTCATTTCAACTCCCTGATTTTGGTAAGATCCGATTCCTTTCCCAGGATGATGAGGATATCGCTATCCTTGACAGTGAAATCCGCATCGGGCACCATGACAAACCGTTCCGGGTCCAGTTCTTTGACGGCCACGATATTGACCTCATAGCGCTTTCGCAGGTCCAGTTCCCTAAACGATTTGCCGATGAAGGACGTCGGTGGTTCGACGTGGGCGATGGTGTAGTCCTCTTCCAAAGGCAAAAAGTCCAGAATGTTGGGCGATGTCAGGCGCATGGCCAGGCGACGCGCCATATCCATGCCGGGCCGGATAATTTCCGTAGCCCCCAGTTGTATAAGGATCTCCCCGTGATCGTCGTCCTCGGCCTTGGCAATGATGCGGTTGATCCCCAAACGGCTCAGATGGAAGCAGATCAGGATGCTGGGCTTGATGTTGGCGCCCGTGCTCACGATGACGGCGTCCATCTCGTCGAGTCCCAAACCTTTGAGGGCCTCAATGTCCGTGACATCCTGCACGATGGCGCTGGTGCAAAAGGGTTCGATGGCCTGCACCCGATCCTTGCTGCGATCGATGGCGATCACCTCGTTTTTGTTTTCATAAAGCGCCCTGGCAACATGGTAGCCGAAGCTCCCCGTGCCGATCACGGCGAATTTTTTCATGTTCACCTCCTGTTATCCATTAGCCGATCATCATGTTTTCTTCGGCGTACTGAATCCCCTTGGTCGAACCGCCTCCGGCGATAATGTAGGTAAAGGCCGGCACACCCACCCGACCGATGATCATGAGTGCAATGATCACCAGCTTGCCGGGCAGGGTCAGGGCCGGGGTGACGCCCATGGAAAGACCGACCGTGCCGAAGGCCGATATGGCTTCGAAAAGGTAGCTCAAAAATTGACGGTTCCCCTCAGTGCGGCTGCCGTGCTCAGGGTCAAGAAACAGAATCAGAAACACTGCGATACAGATGGCGGTCAGCGAAAACACCAGCACGGAAATACTTTTGGTGACCGTATCTTCGGGCACGGTCTTGCCGAAGAGGTTCACGCATTTGTAGCGCATCAGACGGCTCCATGAAAAGGCGGCCAGCACGGCAAAGGTCGTGGTCTTCATGCCGCCCCCGCACGACCCCGGAGAGGCCCCCACCAGCATCAGAAACATCATGAACAGCAAGGTGGCCGTATTGAGCGAGGCGATATCCAGCGTATTGAACCCTGCCGTACGGCAGGTCACCGATTGAAAAATCGCCGTCAACAGTCCTTTCGCCCAACCCATCGAGGAAACTAATGTTCGTTCGGAAACCAGGATTATAAGGACACCCGCCACAATCAAACTGACGGTTGTGACAACCACGCTCTTGGTTTGGATCGATACCTTGCCCTTTTCCCTCAAAACGCCACGGCGATAGAGTTCATAAACCACCGGGAACCCGATGCCGCCCAAAACGATCAGTCCGCACACGGTCGCATTCAACACCACGGAGCCCCGGGCGTCCATTAGGCTGTTGCTGAATTGAGAAAAGCCGGCATTGCAGAAGGCGGAAACCGAATGAAAAACGGCCTTGTAAAGGGCCTCGGAAAAGGGGTATGCAGGTCGCCAGTACAAAAAAAGGATTATGGCGCCAATGGTCTCGATTATGAAGGCAAAAAAGAGTACCGATCGGATCAGATAATAAATATCCTCCCGAGGCGTATGGGAAAAGACCTCCTGCATGGCCATTCGCTGTTGGAGAACGACCTTTTTGCCTATGATCTGGAACAGCGCCACGGAAATCGTCATGATCCCCAAGCCGCCGATCTGGATCAGAAAAAGGATCACCCCCTGACCGAAGGCGCTGAAATAGGTGCCGGTGTCCACTACAATCAGACCGGTCACACACACGGCGGATGTGGCCGTAAACAGGGAGTCGATCAGTCTGATATGGCCATTTACCGTTGAGACCGGCAGCATCAGGGCCATCGTGCCGCCGGCGATCGCCGCCAGATAGCTCATCAAGAGCAGGTTGGTGGGGTGCGCGCGAGATAAGCGGCTATGAAGCCAAGAGGACATTTTCGAAGCAATCATGATACTTTTTGTCTTTCAATCGCGTATCTTCTCAACTAGCCTAATTTGCTCGAAAACGGACTTGAGCTGACACTTTGCTAAAAAATGAGTGGTCAGATACCTTCCGGATTGCAGCGAAACAATCACGATCCCCGCCCCGCCGATCCACTGCGAATAGGATCGAAAAAACAGCAAGGTGCCCGGCAGGGATTCCACCGGCATGACGCTCAAGCCGGTGGTGGTGATACCGGACATCGCTTCAAAAAGGCCGTCGACAAAGGGCGCCACCGGCAAAAAAAACTGCTTTAATCCGGAAAGAGCCAAACAACTTATAGGGGAAATCCGCTTGCAATTCAATAAAAGAAAACTACCTGATACAATTAGATTATCGTCGGCGGCAGGTTATGTCAATTGTCAAGATTGGAAAATATATACGAGCGTCGCATGCTTTTCATCCTTTTTGGCCCGGATTTCACGAAGGCAGGTTGGGTAGGGCGGAGCGAAACCCAACGGCAATGCCGAAGATCCGCTGTCGGGTGAGATTGCGTTAACTGAAAAACCGAAGGATATACCGGCCTGCCAGGAAGGTAATGATCAGCCCCAGCAAGAGCTTGATGAATTTCTGGGGGACAAATTTTTGAAGTCTCGCCCCGCAGTACATGCCGGCAAACCCCCCGGCCCCGAAGAGGAGGCCCAGCATCCAGTCCGGCCTTGTAGAGAGCCCGTCCGCCGAGGGGATGACGCTGTAGAAAAAGACCCCTGCAATGGAGGTGAGAAAGGTACCCATGAGGGCGGCGCCGGCCACTGTGTAGACGGGGAGATTGAAAACCGCCACACAGAACGGCGCAATCATGGCGCCCCCGCCGATCCCGTAGGCCCCGCCGATGATGCCGACTGCAAAGGCCAGGAAAAACATGCCGACGGTATGGAAGGAAAACCGCTGCCCCCAGAACTCGTATTCCACTCTTGACAGTGAGAATGTAAGGGTCTTGATCACGGCCTCCCGGGGAAGACCGGACGAGATCCGTTTATCCTGCGACTCCTTCAAACCTTGAACATGTCGGTTGAATTTGTCCTCCAGGGCCTTCATCTCCTGTTTGCCCCTTCGGGAAGCCGGGGTCATCTCATAGAGGAGGCGGCCCCCGATGTAGAGAAGCACGCATCCCACAAACAGTCTGAAGGTCTTCGGGTCCGGCAGATACAGGATCCGCAGATAGTATCCGATAAAGACGCCCGGCAAGGTGCCGACGATCACCACCCAGGTCAGGGGCCAGGCCATGCGGCCCTCTTTCAGGTATCTGTACACACCACTCGGGATGGCCACGATATTAAATACGAAATTGGTGGCGCTGACCGATGGAGAGGTGAACCGGAGGAAACTCACCTGAAAGGGCAGCAGAAGAAAGGCCCCGGAGATCCCGCCCATGGACGTGAAAAAGGAGACAACAAAGGCCACCAGCGGCGGGAGAAAGACCCATGTGTCCACCCCCGAGACCTCGAAATGCATAAAAAGAGCGTCCATATCCCCTTCGCGTTCTCCGCAAGTTCATGGTTCTTTATTGCTAAAACGTCAACACTGCATCGGCTTTCATCGAGAGTTCGTAAAGGTCGTCCATCCAGACCCTCAAAGGATCCACCGTCTTTCAATGTTGCGAAGACTGATCAAAAACAGAACAACACAGAATAAGGAAAGGGCTGTGAAATCGATTGAAAACGGCATTACGTGATTGCCGTGGAAGGCCCCGTGGAGGATGTCCACGCCGTAGGTCAAGGGAAAGAGGTAGGAAAGGGGCCGCAGAAAGATGGGAAGGTGTTCAATGGGGAAAAAGAGGCCGCAGAGAAAGACCATGGGGAACCGGAAAAAGTTGGAAAAGGTCTGGGCCTCAAAGACCTCGCTTACAGAAACCGCCACAAAGAGCCCCAGGAAGGTGGAACTGGCGGCGATGAGAACAATGGCAGGAATGGCCACGCTCCAGGCGACCTGTGAGAGGTCGGTGAGAAAGGCCGCCATGAGGATGGGAACAAAGGCATTGACCACACCGAAGAGGATGGCGCCCGAGGTCTTGGCCAGCATCAGGAGTTGGAGGGGTATGGGCGCCAGGAGAAGGCGGTCAAAGGAACGGCCTTTTTTCTCGAAGGTGACGGTTACGGAAAGGAGCGAGGTGGTTCCGAAAAGGACGGAAAGGGCTACCACGCCCGGGACCAGAGAAAGCAGGTCTTTCAGGCCTCCGGACTTGATGAAGAACATCCCTGTCCAGGCCAGGGGGAAGATAAGACCCCAACTGATATTGGGCGGTTTGAGATAGTAGGCGCGGAAATCCTTGATAAAGATGTTCCAGAAGGCGATCCACCGCTTCATTGGCGGCCTCCTGCTTTCTCTTTCTCTTTTTTCATGGCGTCTGCCTCGATCCCTGTGATCTGTATGAAGACATCCTCTAAAGAGGGACGCACGCGGCGGGCCTCGATGACTTCCGCTCCCCTATCCTCCAGAAAGCGTACCAGTGGACCGACATGGACGGGTTCGCCGGCCTCGACCCGAATCAGTCCCCTGGCAAGATCACGGAATGTCAGATTCGGGAATGCTGCGGTGAGATGATCATTCAAGCCGTCTTTCGAATTCATAACGGCAAGTTGCAGCACATGTGTTCCCTGGATGGGTTGAATGAGGTTGGCCACGGTATCGATTCGAATGATCCGTCCTCGAACGATGAAGGCGATCAGGCCACAAAGCCTTTCGGCCTCTTCGATGTAATGGGTGGTCAGAAAGATGGTGGTTCCGGCCCGGTGAAGCTCGGCAATGAGTTGACGGATCTGCCGGGCGCTGGCCACGTCGATGCCGGTCGTGGGTTCGTCCAGGAAAAGGATTCCAGGCTTGTGGATAATGCCTGCGGCGATGGTGAGCTTGCGCTTCATGCCCTTGGAGTACCCGGCAAACTTCCGGTCCCCCGCCTCGGCAAGACCGAATGTCTCCAGCAGTTCACGGGCACGGGTTTCCCGCTCCTTTTTCCGTATTCCATAGAGAGCCGCGCAGAAGGAGAGGTTCTCGAAACCGGTCAGTTCGGGGTAGAGATTGCTCTCATCCGGAACCACGCCGATCAGGTGCTGGCCGGCCCTGGGATTTCCCGTGCAGTCGATGCCTCCGATCCGGATTCTGCCTGTATCGGACCGAGCAAGACCGGTGAGCATGTTGATGGTGGTGGTCTTGCCTGCCCCGTTGGGACCGAGGAACCCGAACAATTCCCCCTCGGGCACCTCAAAGCTCAGATCGAAAACGGCCTGAACCTCGCCGAATCGCTTGGCCAGGCCCTGGATGGAAAGTGCATTCACTTCTTTTCTTCCTTCGGCACGCATGGATGATCCGTTTCATGAATCGACCGATGACAGGCCATCCTGAAATCAGGCGCCTGACCAGCCCGTTGGGCCAGCTCTTGAGCGATGTCACGGAGAACGTCTCTATCGACGCTGTAATGGGTCCAGTATCCTCGTTTTTCTCCTCTCACCAGGCCGGCTCTCCTCAATATCTGCAGGTGTTGGGATACGGCTGCTTTGGAGATA
>CAYPDL010000149.1:0-8622 GCA_964409475.1 uncultured Desulfobacteraceae bacterium
CTTCATTTGGGTTAGCCTGACAGGATTCTGGAGGACGCGTGAGAATTCGCTGCAGATAATGGCCATTTATGAAAGCATTACCCTGTTTTCTACCTGAGTTTCGCCAAAAAGGCAACTATTCTTTGGGGCGAACGGGTCTGGCGTGCCAATGAATGCAGCATAGCCTCATGCCGGATTAAGCGATGCCACAGGACCTCCGTCCTCACGGACGTTGGTTCAAGATTCGCTCTCCCCAGGCCCATTCTCCGCTGAGAACGTTCAGCTTTAGCTGCCACTTTATGCGTCTGCATTCGCCTTGACCCCCTTCAGGAAAATTTAAACTGGAATATGACTCCGTGGTATGATAGAAAACATCCTTGGAAGAGAACAACCCCAGCCACCGTTTACCCTGTATGTCGAGGTGTCACCCATATGGCGATCCATCCAGATGATTCTGAAGACGTGCGAATCGCCTATCGCACATGCCCTTTGTGCGAGGCTACCTGCGGACTGGAGATCACGCTCAAGGGCGGCCGTGCCGTAAGCGTCAAGGGGGATAGCGACGACGTATTCAGCAGAGGGTATCTCTGCCCGAAGGGTGCGGCACTGGCCGACCTGCATTACGATCCCGATCGCCTGCGCCACCCGGTGATAAAAAGGAACGGCCATTGGGTGGAGGTGGGCTGGGATGAGGCCTTTGTCGCAGTGGAATCCGGGCTGGTCCCGCTGATGGACGCCTATGGTCGTGACGCCGTGGGTGTGTACGCAGGCAACCCCTGCTCTCATACCATGGCCGGCGCCCTATGCCTGAGGCCCCTGTTCAAGGCCTTGAGAAGCAGGAATATCTTCAGCGCCAGCACGGTGGATCAGATCCCCAAACATGTGTCCAGCGGCCTCATGTTCGGCCATCCGGGCACAATCGCGGTGCCCGACATCGACCGCACCCATTTTCTGCTGATACTCGGGGCAGATCCGCTCGAGTCCAACGGGTCACTCGCCACGGCCCCCGACTGGCCCGGCCGGTTGCGCGCCCTGAAGCAGCGGGGGGGCAGACTGGTGGTGGTAGATCCCCGCACGAGTCGAACCGCAAAGCTGGCCCACGAGCACCTGCCGGTAAAGCCCGGAGGGGATCCGTTTCTGCTCATGGCCATGGTGCGGGTCCTGTTTGAAGAGGATCGAGTTAAGCTTGGGCGGCTCTCCGAACACGTCATGGGAGTGGATGCGATGCACGACCTCTGCGAACCTTTTTCGCCTGAGGCCGTGGAGAGGCACACCGGCATTGATGCCTCCAGGGTGTACCGGATAGCAAGGGAACTTGCCTCAGCGCCCTCTGCGGCAGTGTATGGCCGCATGGGCACGAGCACCGTTGAGTTCGGGGCCCTTACGAACTGGCTCGTTGATGTGCTCAACATCCTGACCGGTAACCTGGACCGTCCGGGAGGGGTCATGTTCCCCACCCCTGCTCATATGCCGCGACGCAACCGTCCCGGTGGAAAAGGCTGGACCCTGGGTCGATGGAAAAGCAGGGTCAAGGGTCTCCATGAGGTGATGGGCGAACTCCCGGTCTGTACATTGTGCGACGAGATAGAGACCCCGGGTGAGGGGCAGGTCCGGGCCTTGATCACCGTGGCCTCCAATCCTGTGATTGCACTGCCCAACTCGGCTCGAGTGGATCGGGCTTTATCCGGTCTGGACGTCATGGTGTCGGTGGACTTCTATATCAATGCTTCCACACGACACGCACATGTGATTCTGCCCCCTGCCGGCCCTTTGTCCACGGCCCAGTATGATTTTGCATTCTATAACCTGTCTGTACGCAACATTGTCAACTACTCGCCCCCTGTCCTTCCCAAACCCGATGATGAGATGGACAAGTGGGAAATCCTCTATCGCCTGGCCATGATCATGAGCGGTCAGGGCGCCTCTGCCAGTGCCGCCCAGATGGATGATGTCGTGATCGGCATGACGGTGGATGGTTTGACAGGGAAAGGGGGGTCCCCTTTTTTCGGCAGGCAGATGGAGATGTTGCAGGCCATGAACGGTCTCAAGGGGCCGGATCGGATGCTGGACTTCATGCTCCGGACAGGCGCCTACGGCGACGGCTTCGGCCTGAATTCTGATGGGCTGTCGCTGTCCAGGCTGAAAGAGCATCCGCACGGCATTGACCTGGGACCTCTTGAGCCGAGGATCCCGGGAATATTAAGGACCGTCTCGGGCAAGATCGAACTGGCGCCTCAACGGCTGGCCCAGGACGTCCGGCGGCTGTGTGAGGCGGTGAATCAACCAGAGACGAGCGGCCTGGTGCTCGTCGGACGCCGGCATCTGCGAACCAACAACTCATGGATGGCCAACATTGCGTCTCTTGTATCCGGAAGCCCCCGGTGCATCCTCTATGTTCATCCAGAGGACGCCTCCCGTCTCGGGCTTGAAGACGGGGACATGGCAGACGTGAAGAGCCGCGTGGGACGCATATCAGTCCCAGTGAAAATTACACCAGATATCCGTCCGGGTGTGGTCAGCCTGCCACACGGATGGGGTCACGACCTCCCCGGCGTGAGGATGGATGTTGCCAGAGCCCATGGGGGATTGAACAGCAATGTGCTCAGCGACGACGACCGTTTCGATCCGGTGTCCAATAATGCCGTGCTGAACGGGATTCCCGTGGATGTGTTACCTTTACCACAGCCAACCAGGGAATTCTAAAACGGCATAGCCGCAACCAAAAATATCTCACACAAAGACACGAAGCCACAAAGAGCAGACACTGCGTCTATCAGGGCATAACCACAGACAAAATGTTTCGCGCAAAGCAGCAAAGATTTTCTTGTTTTTTTGACAGCGTTCTGAGTAATAAAGGCCTATAATACCATAATCCTGCCCGTCATCGCGATCCGCTCAGGCGAGGCGGGCCTGAACGGAGATTCCTGTACGTTTTTGCGGAGGCATGTCATGACAGTCAGCGAATTGGCCGGGAAACCGGCCCCCCGTGAACTTCTCGTAAATATACCGAAACTGATCACGGCCTATTACACCCGCAGGCCGGATGTTTCCGATCCGGCCCAGAGGGTCTCTTTCGGCACGTCCGGCCACCGGGGATCGGCCTTTAAAAATAGCTTTAACGAAGACCATATCCTTGCGGTCAGCCAGGCCATCTGCAAGTACCGGAAGGCAAAGGGCTTCAGCGGGCCCCTTTATATGGGAATGGACACCCACGCCCTGTCTGAACCGGCCATGGCAAGCGCCCTGGAGGTCTTTGCGGCCAATGACGTGACGGTCATGATTCAAAGGGGGGGCGGCTACACGCCTACGCCGGTCATCTCCCACGCGATCCTGACCTACAACCGGGGCAGAAAGACCGGACTGGCTGACGGCGTGGTGATCACGCCGTCTCATAACCCGCCGGCAGATGGCGGTTTCAAATACAATCCGCCCCATGGCGGACCGGCCGACACGGATACCACCCGCATCATCGAGGAAAGGGCTAACGAGATCCTGCGCGGCGGCGCCGGGAATGTACGACGGATGCCTTACGAGAAGGCGATTCGTGCGGAAACCACCCGTGAGCATGACTATATGTCCGCGTATGTGGCCGATCTGGGCAATGTTATCGATATGGAGGTCATTGCCGCATCTGGCATCAAAGCGGGGGTGGACCCGTTGGGCGGTGCGGGCGTCCATTATTGGGACCCGATCCGGGAGCAATACGGACTGGATATCGAGGTGGTCAACCGGACCGTGGACCCCACCTTCGGTTTCATGACTGTGGACAGGGACGGCCAGATCCGGATGGACTGCTCTTCGCCCTATGCCATGGCCAACCTGATCGGGCTCAAAGAGAAATTTGACATCGCCTTTGGCAATGACGCGGACACGGACCGCCACGGCATTGTGACCCGGGGGGCCGGACTCCTTGCGCCCAACCACTATCTGGCCGTGGCTGTCTGGTATCTCTTTCAGAACCGCCCCGGATGGAACCCGGATGCGGCCGTGGGTAAGACGCTGGTCTCCAGTTCCATGATCGACCGGGTGGCCGCATTCCTGAAGCGCAGGCTCTGCGAGGTGCCGGTGGGGTTCAAATGGTTTGTGGACGGTCTCCTGGATGGTTCCTACGGATTCGGCGGCGAGGAAAGCGCCGGGGCCTCGTTCGTGCGAAGAGACGGGAGTGTCTGGACCACCGACAAGGACGGCATTATTATGAACCTTTTGGCCATGGAGATTACCGCCAAGACCGGCCGCTATCCGGATGAACTCTACGCTGATCTGGAAGAGAGATTCGGTGAGGCGATGTACCAGCGCAACGACATCCCGGCGACTCCTGAGCAGAGGGCTGTGCTGAAAAGTCTCTCCCCTGAGATGGTGCCGGCAGACGAGCTGGGCGGAGAAAAGATTGCGGCCAAACTGACCCACGCCCCGGGAAACGGGGCCCCCATCGGCGGGCTCAAGGTGGTGGCGGAAAACGCGTGGTTTGCTGCCCGCCCCTCAGGGACCGAGGCCATCAACAAGATCTACGCAGAAAGCTTCAAGGGAGAGACGCACCTGAAACAGGTCCTTGAAGAGGCCGTGGAAATCGTTCATGCGGCCTTCAGGGCCGCAGGGATCGGGGAATCGAGGAATTGGGGGATTGAGGGATTGGTGGAATTGAATCACGGTGGGGAGATAAGCTATTCCTTTCAATTCCCGTGCGTTTCGCCTGATGCCTTGCGCCTCGATTCAATCGTCAATCGTCAATCGCAAATAGTCAATCCAAACGGAGCCCATCATGAACCTGCCTTTGAAAAAGACCAAGATCGTCTGCACCATCGGACCGGCCTCCCAGTCCCGCGCCATCCTGGAGCAGATGATCCGGAACGGCATGAATGTGGCGCGCCTCAATTTTGCCCATGGCGATTTCGACAGCCACCAGCAATTGATCGCAGATATTCGGGCTGCGGCATCCTCGGTCGGTGAACGGGTGGCCCTGCTGGCGGATCTTCCCGGCCCCAAGATGCGCATCGGCCGTTTGGCAGAGGAGGTGATTGAACTGGAACAGGACCAGGCCTTTACCCTCGTGCCCGGGGACCTGGAAGGGGATGCCGACGGTGTTTCCATCAGTTTTGACGGGCTGCCAAGGGTCGTTCGCCCCGGAAATACCATTTTTTTAAACGACGGTCTTGTTCAGCTCAAGGTGGAAAGGGTTGAAGACGAAGTCGTTCATTGCAGGGTTGTGGTAGGGGGACAGCTCCGTTCCCACAAGGGGGTCAACTTTCCCGGGATCGATCTGGGCATCAGCGCGTTTACGGATCGCGATCGCGAGTGTCTCCAATTTGCCCTGGCCCAGGGTGTGGACGCCATCGGAGAGTCGTTTGTCCAAGGTCCTGACGATGTGAAGGCCCTGCGCCGGGCCGCTGCGGAAATGGGCCACGATCCTTTTGTGATCGCCAAGATCGAACGTTCCGCGGCACTCGAAAATATTGATGCCATCCTCCATGAAGTGGACGGGATTATGGTGGCAAGGGGCGACCTGGGAGTGGAGGTCCCGATAGAGGAGATCGCCGTGGTCCAGAAGGGGCTCATACGGAAGGCCAATCTGGCGGGAAAACCGGTCATCACGGCCACCCAGATGCTCCTGTCCATGGTGAACAACCGGCGCCCCACCCGGGCCGAGGTATCGGACGTGTCCAACGCCATTTTAGATGGGACAGACGCAATCATGCTGTCAGAGGAATCCGCCTCAGGGGCCTATCCGGTGGAGGCCGTGGCCGTGATGACCCGCATTGCCCGGGTCGCAGAGGCCCACCTGAATGCCCGGCCGGTGCGTGAAGCCCTGACCGCAGCAGAGGCAGAGGGAGAACTGAGCGTGGAGGACCTCATCTCCCTGAGCGTCCATGCGACGGTCAAACGACTCACCCCCACCGCTGTTATCACCCCTACCGAGACCGGGGCTACGGCCAGACGGATCGCCCGCTTCCGGCTGCCGGTCTGGATTGCGGGTATCAGCGACAATGAATCGACGTGCCAGAGACTGCAATTCTCATATGGCGTTTACCCGGTGCATGAGTCGGACTATCCCGAAGACTGGGAGGCCTATGCACGCAACAGGCTTGCCGGTCTGGGCCTCACAACAGGGCTTGTGATCCTGACCCAGGGCACTTCGGCAGGAAACCCGGGCGGCACCAACCGGATGGAGATTATAGAGCTGGGAAGGCGTGAGGCGTGAGGTATTGAGCAGCTATTCAGCTGATAAGCTCTTGAGTTGATAAGCGAGGTGAGGGGCGACGTCCATCAGCCATCAGCCATCAGCTATTAGCCATGACCCAGCAACCAGTCCCGCTATCGCACCAGGACCAGCCTCACGTCCATGACATTGGTGCCGGTGGGGCCGGTGATGAGGAGGTCCCCGGTTTTTTCAAAAAAATGATACGCATCATTGTTATCAAGGAAATCGGATGCAGTCATCCCGGCGCCTTTCCCGCGCGCCACGGTGTGCGGATCCACAATCGCCCCTGCCGCCTTGGTCGGCCCGTCATCCCCGTCCGTGCCCCCGCTGAGGACCACGGCCCTGGATGGGAGGCTCTCCAGTTCAAGGGCCGCGGCCAGGCAGAACTCCTGGTTCCTCCCGCCCAATCCCTCCCCTCGAATCGTTACAGTCGTCTCGCCGCCTGAAATAAGGCATGCAGGAGGGGCAACGGGCCTTTCCGTCTTCAATATCTCTTTTAGGATGCCGGTGTGGACCCGGGCCACCTCTCGGGTCTCGCCTTCAATCATCGAAGAAAGGATCAGGGTGTTGTATCCCAATGAACGAGCCTTTTCTTCGGCTGCTTCGAGGGCCATGATGTTGCTCCCGATGATCAGATTGTGGACCCGGTCAAACGCCGGATCGCCTGCCTTGGGGGTTTCGGGGATACGGCCTTCCATGCCCTGTTTCAGATGAGACCGGATAGCCGTTGGGACCTCATTTAAATCATATTTTTCAAGGATCTGCCAGGCATCCTTGAATGTGGATGAATCCGGTACAAAGGGGCCTGAGGCAATGACGTCCATGCGGTCTCCCACCACGTCCGACAACATCAGGTTGATGATGGTTGCGGGCATGGCCGCCCGGGCCATCTGCCCCCCCTTTATGGATGATATGTGCTTTCGGAGGGTATTCATTTCATCAATGCTGGCACCGCATTCAAGAAGGCCCTTGGTCAGGGCCTGCATTTCTTCAAGGGTGATGCCGCCGGTAGGCCGGACCAGCAGCGCAGAACCGCCTCCGGATATGAGGGAAAAGACAAGGTCTCTTTCACCGGCGTCTTGAAGCAGGGCAAGGATCTTTGTCGTGCCTTCCACGCCCTTTTGGTCGGGGAGGGGATGGTTCGCCTCAATGACTTCCGTCACAGCCAGCTCTTCGCCAAACCCATATTTGACAATGATGATCCCCCGTCTGATCCTCGGGCCGAGCAGTTCCTCCATGGCCCTGGCCATGGGGGCCGTGGCCTTGCCGCCCCCCACCAGCAGAATGCGTTCGTAACGGCCCAGATCCATTTCGACCACCGGCCGTTCTCCGGGCCCCAGGGACAGCTTGTCTCCCTCCACCCGGACAAACCGTCTGACCGCCTCGTACGGGTTCACGGCCGCCACAGCGCTCTTGAATATCTCTTCGGCCTCTGCACGCATCGTTTTCAATGTGTTTTCCATGGCCCTATCCTTTTTCCAGCTTTCGTGAAGAGTTGGCCTTGTCGCAAAATATCATTTCCCATCCGGCGTATCTTAGAGCCAGTCTCCTTTTCTCTCCATTATATATTCAAGCTCTTTTTCCCGCCAGTTTGTCCCCACAAATCTCTTGTCATAAAATCCCCCAAGACGTTCCATAAACCGTATCCAGGGGCTTTTGTTCTTTTGAATGGCATCTATTACGTCCGCAACAAACACGCCAATGTCTGTAATTTCGTCCTTCGGGGCAAAATAGGCTGCCCCTTCCTTTACAGACCGATTCAGATTCTCTTCGGAAAGGGCATGGGCGGTCAGCATGAGCGCCGGGATTTTTCTCCCCTTGGCAACCTCAAGGAGTTCAAATCCCCTTACCCCCATGATGTCGAGAATGGCGATGTCGTAATCGTTGCTTTCAAGAAGCCGCTTTCCCTCCTCAAACGAAAGGGCTGTATCCAGTTTGCAGCTGCTTAGCAGGTCAACCAAGGTGTCTAGAACGTCTTTCTCATCGTCCACGACAAGAACTCTTTTTCCTCTAATGATTTTTCCCGTCTGTTTTGCATCCACTTTGTTTTCTCCTTTCTATGCAAAAACCACGAGCTGTTACGTCAATTCATTCAATGAATCCAAGGATTCTTGAAGACTGATCGCCGACATCTTGCAGACGCGGTTGTTGTTCCGGAACAGATCTATCAGCGCCCATCCATGAAGGTTTTCTTATCTGAAACAAAAGCAAAAAAGCACAACCAACTAACCTGATGACAAAAACAGAGAAAAGAGTCCAAAGAATGCGCAAAGGCTATTAAAAGCAGATACCTCTCATGATTACCAGCATGGACCATCGCCCCGCTGTGGAACTGGAAGGCATCATCCAGATTCTTGACGCCAACACCCTTCTTTTGCCGCCTTCTCTCCTATTTTTACGGCGAAACTCACCGCAGCAAGCGTCAGGTTTAGCCTTCTTGCAAGGTC
>CAYPDL010000150.1:0-3255 GCA_964409475.1 uncultured Desulfobacteraceae bacterium
CAGGCCACGGTGAGTCGATTGTCGGCCCATCTTTTCTGCATGTCCTCTTCGGTCTTCTTGACCGTGTGGATATAATTGTCCACCACTTTGCGGCTTCGGAAACCGGTCTCCCCGCCCACAAGATCCGATGTGGAAAACTCCTCGTCCCCATGGATCATAACCACGGGCCTCCCGATCATGGACGCCACATGCATGGCCAATGTGGTTTTTCCGGTGCCTGAAATGCCTCGGAAATGGATCGGAAAGCCTGCTGCGATATACGACATTGCCCGCTCTGCCATATCACTCACATAGGGCGTTTCCACGAAGTTCGGCAGAGAGCGAGGCTCCAGAACCGTTGTACTGTTGAATGACATAAGATTCTCCTTTCTTTTCAGGGAAGGCAGGAGGCAGGGGGCGGAATGCGGTAACTGCTAACCGCCTGCTTCCCACTGCCTACTCCTTCGTAACCACTCCTTTGCCGCCGCATGTCAGGCAAGGGAGGTATTGGGCGGAAATTCTACCTTTCCCGTTGCAGTCGGGGCAGGTTACCGCTGCCCCTTTCACCTCAACCGCCCCTTTCCCACCACAAACAGTGCAAACCAGACGCCGGTGAAGATGAACCCCTGTGCCGTCACAGTAGGCGCATTCCCGGAAAGGCCCTCGAACGGTCACCATTCCCTTGCCGCCACAGACCTGACAGAGGGATTTCATAGAAAGGAGTTCAAACGGGTCCACGCCTAATCCCCTGCAAAAAGAGCACTCCAGGGTGCTTACCTCCTTCACGTCCATGTCCATGCTTGCAGTCATTGACCTTTCCTCTTCAGCGCTGCCTTGGCGGATAGAATGCGGCAGGCAGTATGCAGAACTCGCTCCAACCGCATTCAGCCCACCACCTACTGCCCACTAAACAATATAATAAGTGGAATTCTCCTTCGTAATATCCCCACCGTCTAAGAGCTCTCGCATGATCGGGATCAGGGAACGCCAGTTTTCCACGCCTACGATGTCCGCAATCTCCACCATCCTCAACCCGTCTGGGGTGTCCTCCAGCAGACCTAAGATCTCACTAATCAGGCCCTCTCTTTCATCTAACTCTTCCTTGATCGTCTCTTCCGGCTCTGCCTCGACCTTCGTTTCGGCTGCCGGTTTCGGCTTGATCTCTGTCTTCGGTTCCGGCTTGATCTCTTTTTCTGCTACGACCTCCTCGGGTGGCGTTTCTTCCACCTCTTTCTCAGCTATCTCTGGAACGGTTCTTGTTTCAACCGCAGGTTTCGCCTCTACCGGGGTTGTAATAACCATTTCACCTCCCTGATCTCTCATGACCGAAAGAATCTCGTTCCAGGCTGCGGCCGCTTCTGTTCGATCTCTCCTGAGTTCTCCCATGACACCCGCAACGCTGGCTGACATGTCTGTGCTGAAGGCGACAAGTCCCTCTCTCAGTTTCTCAGACATTTCTTTTAAATCCGCCTGAGTAGTGGTTTTTCGATCGGCCTCTGCTGCGTCCAGGTCGGCCATGAATTGTTTAAGTTCAGCTCTCAACTGCTCGGCCATGGCGTTTAAATCGGCCTGAGTAGAGGTCTTTCGGTCGGCCTCCGCTGCGTCCAGGTCGGCCATGAACCGTTGAAGATCAGCCCTCAACCGTTCAGCCGTGGCGCTTAAATCTGCCTGAGTAGAGGTCTTCCTGTCGGCCTCTGCTGCATTGAGATCGGCTGTGAACTGTTGAAGATCAGCCCTCAACTGCTCAGCCGTGGCTTTCAAGTCAGCCTGAGTAGAGGTCTTGCGGTCGGCTTCGGCTGCATTGAGATCGGCCGTGAACTGTTGAAGATCAGCCCTCAATTGTTTCGCCATGGTTTTCAGGTCTGCCTGGGTCGTTGTCTTTCGCTCTTGTTCCGCTGCGTCCAAATCGGCCATGAACTGTTGAAGATGAGCCCTCAACTGCTCGGCCACGGCGTTTAAATCCGCCTGAGTAGTGGTTTTTCGATCTGCCTCGGCTGCATTGAGGTCGGCCATGAACTGTTGAAGCTCTGCTCTCAATTGTTTTGCCATGGCGTTTAAATCTGCTCGTGTTGAGGTCTTTCTGTCAACCCCGGCCGCATTAAGGTCTGCCATGAACTGTTGAAGCTCTGCTCTCAATTGTTTCGCCATGGCGTCTAAATCAGCCTGAGTAGATGTCTTCCTGTCCGCCCCGGCTGCGTTGAGGTTGGCCATGAACTGACCCAGGTCGTTCCTCAGACGGTCGGACATGGCTTTCAGATCTGTCCGCGTGGTGTTTTTGCGATCCGCGTTGGAAGTTTCCAGATCGGTTTTGAATTGACTCAGGTTGGTCCTCAATTGCTGAGCCATTTCATCACGGTCTTTTTCGAAATCGTCCAACATCCCTGCGGTATTCTTTTTCATCCCCGCTACAACCTGCATCCTGTCCTCATAGGCATTGGCAATCTCTTCCGCCAGTCTTCTCATTTGGTCTGCTAACATTTTGTCCTCCTTTGTTGATCGTGGCAAAAGACATGCTTGAGATAATCCGGACTTGAAAGAGAGGCCAATATATGCCTCTATCTCATCTTCAAGGACGTCTCGGTGGTTGCTCTTAGCGAACCTGATCCCAACGGATGCAGATTGGCGTGGGCAGTCCAATGTCCAAAGTCCAACGTCCAATGTATAGTAACAACCGAATGACAACCGAATGACAATGAATGACGGCCGCAGGCCAAATGACGGCGAAGCCTAATGACAACTGACGACCGCCTGCCATTGGCTTTGAACATTGATTCGCGCCAGGTCAAGGTCCTCCAACATGCCGTCAAGCTGAGTGTCCTGTGCGCCCTGCTGGATCCTGAGGCATTTGAGCATGAGCCTGAAATCACTTATCTTCACGTCCTCTCCCTTGCTCAGAAGGCGTTTGATGGCCGCCTTGAGTTCTTCCTGCTCCACCTGGATCCGTTTAAGCGCCTGGATGACGCCGGTCTCCCGTTCCTTCTGGCGCCTGAGGATGTCGTCCCGGATTACCTCCATATCCTTGAGGTTCGAGCGACCGCCCGAGATGACGATCTTCCTGAGCCGGTCGATCATCTCCATCTCTTCCTTTTGAAAGCGGCTCAGCACATCTTCCGCTATCAGTTGATGAGACAGCCGGCTTTCGGTTAAATCAGCCATCATCCGGTCGAAATCCGCTTTCCGCAGGCTCTCTCCCTTGGCAAGGTTGTCCCTCAGCCGCTCGATCATCTCCTCCAACTCCATTTGAAAACTCCTGAGAAACCCATAGGCCTGCTCCAT
>CAYPDL010000150.1:3355-8619 GCA_964409475.1 uncultured Desulfobacteraceae bacterium
TCCTGTCGACAACCTCTGCCAAACTCGAGGATGCCATCGCTTTTTCCATTGCCATAACGAAATCTCCTTTCCCTCTTTTATGCTGCGATATATGCCTTTTCTCTTGCTGCCCCGAGCTGCGGACAGCCCACCCTCAGACGGATCACCGACCCCTATGCGGTTGCGGTGAGACCGATGGCCTCGGCGTATTTGAGATAGGTCTCAACACCGGCCACCACGACCCTGGCCTCAACGGCCAACAGTTCGATGCCCACCAGGGATACCCTGGCCCACGCATCCACCACAACACCCTTGTCCAGAATCCTGTCGACAACCTCTGCCAAACTCGAGGATGCCATCGCTTTTTCCATTGCCATGCCTTTTCACCTCCTTCCTGTCTTAGATCTGGGAAGCAATGCCCGGTTTGGCATTGTGCCAGCTCCGTTGTCCACTGCCTTCCCCAGTGTCCTTTTCGTTTCTCTGCATACAACCCGTGACCAATCATTCAGCATTTTCTGTGCCAAAGAAAATGGGACATCGGATCTATCTAAATTCATTTAACTATCTGAAATGAAGCGTTCAAAAAGAGGCGCGGGAAACAAAAAGAGGGTATGGCAATGCCACCCCAACTATGGCATGCGTGCAATAGGCTGGATGCTGGTTGCTCGATTCTGGAAAGTTGGATACTGGGCGGTGGAGGGTGGTTATTCGGTCATCCTTCGGCTTCGCCGTCATTTGGCCTGCGGCCGTCATTGGTCAATAGTCATTGGTCATTCGACCTTGGACGTTGGACCTTGGACGTTGGACTAACGCGTCATTCGGTGGTCATTCCGGCTTCGCCGTCATTTGGTCTGCGGCCGTCATTGGTCAATAGTCATTGGTCATTCGACCTTGGACGTTGGACCACTCTACCTAATCCCATGCGCCTTGATCTTTCTAAGGAGGGTCTTGTAATCCACCTTGAGCTTCCTGGCGACCCTGCTCTTGTTTCCCTCTGATTCGGCCATGGCCTCCTCGATGGCCCTCTTTTCAACGGTATCCACATAGGATGTCACGATCTCCTTGAGAGACTTCTTACCGTCGTATATCTGTTCTGAAACAGCAGAGGTCTGTCCTTTCAGGCCGGGCATCAAATGGGAGCTGAAGGTCATGTGGTGAAGCTGCATTGCAGCATCTTCCTCGCAAAGGAGAACGGCCTGGCGGATCACATTCCGCAGCTCACGGACATTCCCGGGCCAGTGATAGGAAGAGAGGGCAATCAACGACTCCCTGGAAAATCCGCCGCATCTCTTCTCAAGTTCTCCCTCTACCGCATCCATGAACTTCTTTGCCAGATAGGGGATGTCCTCTTTCCTGTCCCTCAGAGAAGGCACCCGAATGGTAAATTCGTTCAGTCTGAAATAGAGATCGGGCCGGAAACGTCCGGACCCCACGTCTTTTTCCAGGGACTGGTTCGTGGCAGCCACAATCCGGACATCAATCTCAACCGGTTTTTTGCCCCCGAGTCGCTGTACCACCCGTTCCTGTATTGCCCGTAACAGTTTCTGTTGTACCGGATAGGGCAGATTGCCCACTTCATCCAGGAAGAGCGTGCCGCCGTCCGCAAGCTCGAAATACCCGCGTTTGTCCGTGTAGGCCCCGGTAAAGGCGCCCTTCATGTAGCCGAACAGTTCGCTTTCGATGAGGGTATCGGGAATGGCGCCACAGTCCACGGCCACAAAAGGACCATCCTTTACCTGGCTCAGATTGTGGATGGCGCGGGCAACAAGCTCCTTGCCCGTCCCGCTCTCCCCCTCTATCAGGACCGTAAACGAAGTGGGCGCAACCTTCTCCACATGACGGACAAGCTTCTTGACCGGGTCGCTTTTCCCCATCACCTCATACAGGGCGGTCCGTTTGCTCAGGACGTGCCTCAGTTGAGCCACTTCATCCACCAGGTCCTTTTTTTCCAGGGCCCTCTCGATGGTAAAAAGGAGATCGTTGTTGTCCACAGGCTTTGTGACGTAGTCATATACGCCCATCTTCATCGCCTTGACAGCAGAATCGATCTCGGCATAGGCGGTGATCATAATAATCGGTACTGCTGAAATACGCTGATTCATCTCCGTAGCAACCTGCAGTCCATCCAGCCCCGGCATCCGGAAATCTAACAGCACCAAATCCGGCACATCTCTTTCTAAGAAACCCAGTGCCTCTTCGCCATCTTGGGCGTGTATGACGCCGTATCCGGCTGACTCCAGGACATTCCCTGTTGCCCAGCGGAAATCACGGTCGTCATCCGCCAACAGTATCTGCTTTTGAGGTGGCGATTTCTGCTCAACAGGCATCGTCATGCTCCCCCTGTCCTGCCGCAGGCAGCCGCACGGATACCAGAGTGCCCCCTTCCTCAACCCGTTCCACGCGGATGGTCCCCCGATGCTGCTCCACGATTGAATGGCAGACGCTCAACCCCAGGCCGGTGCCCCCGTCTTTAGTGGTAAAGAAGGGATCAAAAATTTTCTCGCGGTAGTCTTCCGGGATGCCGGGCCCGTTATCGATGACGCTCGCTTCCACCATGTTCTCCATTTCAAGGAATCGCGATCCAAGGGTGATACTCCCCCTGCCTGAAACCGCGTCAATGGCGTTCTGAATGAGATTCAGGAAGATCTGCCTCAACTTCTCTTCATCTCCCATGATCTTTGGAAGCCCCTTTTTCAGACTCCATTTGAATGTGACGTGAGAGGGGTCCACCTCAAGTTTGCTCATTTGCAATACGCTTGTCAGCACCGCGTTGATGTCCACCTCCTTATGCTCTAAGTGATTCGGCCTCGCAAACGCCAACAGCTCACTGATGAGCTTGGTGGCCCGCTGAGTGTTCCGGTATATGACCTGAAAGTTCTCACGCACCAAACGTTCAAGCTTCATATTCTCAAGACAAAATTGAGAACAGGAACTGACCACGGCCAATGGATTTCTCAGCTCGTGGGCAAGACCTGCCGAAAGTTGCCCTAATGAGGAAAGCTTCTCTGTCCGCATCATGAATTCCTCGGCCTTTTTCTGTTCTGTAATGTCAAGGAATGAACCCATCATGCAGATCGGTTTATCCGAATCATCCCTGACCATGTTTGCGGAAACCTGAACGTCAAAGAATGACCCATCCTTTCTGACCGCAGAAACCTGATCCACGTACCCCCCCCTCTCCTGTAATGCGGCAATGGCTTTCGCACCCTCGGCTTCATTCTTGAAGAATCTCTGAAACGGTTTCCCGATAATTTCATTCGCATTGCGGTATCCCCACATCCGACAAAACGCCCTGTTCACGTATGTCATATTCCCCTCGAGGTCTGCCAGCCCAATACCGCTGATAGAGGTCGCCAAAGCAGCATCCCTTATCTTCAGAGATTCCTCAACCTCCATACGCTCTGAGATATCACTCATCGCATGTAATACGGCAGGACCTTGTTCCCACAAGGTCTTTGCCGCATGATCTTCCGTCCAGAAAAAAATCCCGTCCTTTCTCATCACCCTGAAAGTAGAAGTAGCGGGTACGTACTCACCCCTTAGACGCTTCTGGTATCTTTCCATTGCCGCGGCCCGGTCATCAGGGTGAAGGAACTCGCTAAAGGGAATATCCAACATCTCTTCCCTGGAATAGCCTGTCAATTGTATGGACCTGCTATTTACAAATTTCACATAGTTGCCCTGGGTTATTACCATGGCGTCAGTGGAGCCTTCGACAATATTCCTGTATTTGATCTGGGATTCCCTCAACCTGAACGTCTTCTCCTTGAAATGCGCTTCCAATTCAAGGACGCGATTCGCTAATTCGTCCTGAAGAAGACCGTTTTTTAGAATTGACTCCCTGTTGTGCAGCGCCATCTGAACCGTAAGCTTGAGTTCAATAGTATCAAACGGCTTGAGAAGGTAATCGAATGCGCCATAATCGAAAATGATCGCGCGCAACGACTCAAAATCGGCATGCCCGGTAATCATCACGACTTCGATCGTCTTGTCAAACGCCTTGATCTGTTTCAGGGCCTCGATACCGTCCATCTCCGGCATGACTATATCTAACATCGCAAGGTCAACCGGCTGGATTCGCACGATATCCACAGCCTCTTTCCCGTTGGATGCCTCGAAGATCCGGTAGCCTTCAGCTTCGAGCAATCTGGTGAGCAATCTACGGATTCGAGCTTCGTCATCGGCAATCAGGATATTTTTTTCAGGCATGTTTGGCGCCTCCGCGAGGATCCGCGTGCAGTCTCCCGTAACGATTTGGAACTTTAGGAAAATTGAGATGTTTGAAAGGGCCGGAGCCGCGTAAATGCTACGCAACTTGGATAGGGCTGTCAAGGAAAGAAGTCAGGTGGTCTTCGGTCGTCATTCGGTGGTCATTGGGCTTCGCCGTCATTCAGTTGTCATTGGTCATTCAACGCTGGACTTTGGACCTTTGACTTTGGACCTTGGACACTTGACTGACAGTCAGAAATCATATATCTGGCCAATGAATCGAATATTTCTTCGTCGCCGCCGGAAATCACGGCCTGAAAATACGCCGTTACCTTTTCGTGATCCTTCAGTTCGGTCACCTCGATATCATCATGGAACTCAGAAAGTACATTGTGAAAGGCGCCTATGAAAAGCGCCCCCCCCTCTCCATCTTTGAGGGTCTGGTTGATGGTCTTTGCGATGAATCGGTCCCTTTCCGCCATGAGCCGTTCTCCTTCAGTCCTATGTTGCATGGCGATGCTCTCTTCCAGTTCGGGATCGCTTCCGGCAAGTCGCAGGATTCGATCGAATTCCTTTTTGAGCAGCTCAACATCCTCTGTTTTCCGGATACTTGCGCCCCGCGTGATCAAATCGAGGACAATCTGATGATTCGGGCTTCCCCTTCTCGCCCCCTCTTGAATGATCCGGAAACCGAGTTCGCCATCGGCCATCAGGCCGTCCTGATAAATCTCCAGGCCTTGCGGATCCATCCCGTTGAAATAGTCACGGATCCTGTCCCAGAATGTCGTGACGATTTCCTTGTGCCTGAGCCATCGCTCTTTTCCGCATATTTCAAGGCTTATCCTGTTGACGGACGCCGCGATGCTTCCCAGATCGGAGTCCACGTGAATCATTGGGATGTAAAGGAGCTTTCGCATGGATGTTCAAAGTCCAAGGTCCAACGTCCAAAGTCGAATGACCAATGACCAATGACTAATGACTGCCCACAGCTATCTTGACTTCCAATATCCCGTTTTTATAAGTCCAGGACATATCTTCCGCGTTGACCTCTCGAGACAGGAGAACCTCCTTTTGAT
>CAYPDL010000151.1:0-8610 GCA_964409475.1 uncultured Desulfobacteraceae bacterium
AATAAAAAGAGGCGTTTTCCGTTTTTCTTGCTTCATAGTAAGGAGATCTCTGTGAACAAAACCATGAGAGGTATCATACCTTACTACAGGCAACCACTTGCCATCTATGAAAGTTTCATATTGTACCGCAAAGTCGATAATTTGTCCCTTGATCCTAAGGTGATAATGACGATACCTGTCCTTTTGACTGAAGGGAAGAACAAATTCAATCTCTCTTGAAATTGCCAACTGCCTACGCCCTCATCTTGATATTACGATGCAGTTTTGGGATCATTTGCTTGATTCCTGATGCTATTTTTTTAACTGGGGGTCGGGATATTGGCGGCGGGTCGGACCTCAGCAAGTCACCGAGATAATTACAATAGACTTTAAAAATGGAGACGCGGAGCCATGCTGCTATGATGCTTTCTTGCTCAACTTGCTGCATTGTTTTCTGCTCTGATGTTTAGAACTTTTCCGGACGGTGGGTCGTCAGCCCTCAAGTAAAAGCTATCTCAGAAGCTATGGTCTGGGCTATGCCTTGTCACCAAAGCATTCGCACTTGCTCCCCTGTCTCCAAAACCGCGCCTTATTCATCTTGAAATTCCAACAATGTCTCAAAAGAGGCCAGTCTCAGCTTTCTGTTCAGCTCCCGGAAAGATAGTCTGGCTTCTTCAAGATTCTTGACAGCATCCTTATGGGATATCTCATTCTCTTCAACTATATCCCGACCTTCTTTGTAGATCACCTTCTGATAAGATGAACGGACAAACTGGTTGTGCAATTCACCAATCTGTTCATTTAAGGCTTTGCGTATTTCCAATGCCTCGTTAAGATTAATCGAATCGCCATGAAAATCAATTACATGGCTGAAGTTTGCCTTCTGAATTGAACTGTTGAGTTTTCGCCGCTTTACTTCTATCTTTCTTAATTCCTTTCGAGCGGAAACAGCATCAAAGTCCGGGCTGGCACGACGTATCCCGTCATCTCTGTTAAATGAAAACCTATCTCTATTCTGCTTTGATTCAGGCAAACAGTCTTTTAGTGTCTTAATCCTGGCATCATACTCAGAGCGCAGTTCCAGTGCCTCGTACAAATATAATGGCTTCTTTTTGTCTTTCATCTTATGCACTCCTTTCGGATATCAGATCGTGTTGGTCCTTGATCAGCGCTTGCTCCTCGTCCCAGAATTTCTTGTCCTCTTCATAAAACATCTCTTTGGCCCTATCATAGTCCAACTCCACAATTCTACTGCGGATCCGTCTCTGGCAATAATTGAAAACCGGCATATGAACAAAGCAGTGAAAAAGCTGGCTCAAATCACCATACCACTCCTTCCAGGTTGTCCACTGATGACCGTCATTCATTTCTATGTTTTCCGGATCTCTGAGTCTCAGCTTTACGTTCGGTAATGGTATGTCAGGCGTACAATCACAGCACCACTCGACCATTCGTTCGAGAACAAATGCCCACCAAGGGCCGGCTTGCAGATCAATAGATGCTGTCTTGTACAGGCTGTTTATGCCATAAGTCCAAGTCTTCATTTGATGTTTGTCTTTGTTATTCGGCGAGTCTCTCTAATGGATCCCGGTAGAAATGCCGTTGCCCGGAAACCCGCACAGATCCGTACGTGCAGAATTATCGTAGTAGTGGTCCGCTTAGGTCCACAGTGATTCGCGAATTTTAATTAGGCGAATCATCATGGCTTCTTCTTCTGCCTTGTAATCTTCTTCAATCTTGTGCAGTTGATCAAGGATAAGCTTGCGCTCTGCTTTTTCTTCCGCAGTTTCTGTCTCATCATCAAGCCAGAACTTGTGTCCGATCTTGTCACGCTTTCGATCACACCATGCACTCCAGCCACTCGTTTCATGTGGGTCAGGACGCTTTCGATATGCTTCGGTCCACCACTTGTACAGTTCACGAATCTCTATTGCTCCAAGAGCCTGTGGCGTTGGCTTCTTGTAGTTAGAGTCGTCGGCAGCTATCCATTCTTCATCAAAAGTCAGCTTGCTTGCCCATTCGAGATGATCCAGGCCTGCTTGGGCGCTACGCCAATTGCGCCACCGGAACCGACCTGTGGCCCAGAATGGCGCACCATACTTTCTGCGATCTTCCTTGATACCGCAGGCAATTTGATGCCAAGCGAGTTCTATTTCAACGAAATCAACAAGCTCGTTAAAAAGACAAGGAAGAAAGCGGTAACCCACGTCACACCAAGTACCAAGCCGTATATCACGGGGGTGAGCGGTAAGGGCATGAGTCTCAGTAACCCATCGATTGTTAATGTAATATTTCGCATCATAGATTTTATCCACAGGCCAGAAAATGACGTTTTGAATGACGTCCAGGACCTCTTCAGCGATCCAGTAGCGAATGGGATGCTTTTGTTTCGCATTTTCTTCCCATTCACGCCAACCAGAGCCGGTCTTCGCAGTACCTTTAACAGTACCACGAATCCAGTCTGCAAACTTGCTACAACTCCAGTAATTCTTACGCTGTGTCATGACAGAAACGGAGTACTTGATCAGGGCAAAGATACTCGAATGTTGCCCCCACGGACGGTGATCATGGCACCCCTTTCCAATTGGAGCCCGTAACGTTCGATCACTCTTTTCATCAGTTCAATCCTTCTCTCTCTTCTTACATCCGGCAACCGCACGATTCCGCAATGCACTTCGCCACCCCTGAACACAAGCTTGCCGAAATCAGTGTCAATTGTGACCAAAATCCTTTCTTCTGAAACGGCCTTTTGAAGCAAAGCCCGGTCCCCTGGATCAGGCCCAAGTGATACAGCATAAAGCGAGTCATGGCCTTGCCTACATAGCCAATCTGCCAAGCTACGGCCTGCACATCGGTCGACCAGGAATTTCATTGAAGCGCCATTCTCGACATTAATGAACACCTACGCCCAGGCTATCGAGTGAGTCGTGGGCGATAACAGCATGGGCATACGCGAGACAGGCTTTAATGTCATCCTCTTCCAGGTCCGGGAAGTCATCGAGCAGTTCCTGAGTAGGAGCCCCTTGGGCGAGAAGGCTCAGAACCATTTCAACTGAAATCCGCATTCCCCGGATGATTGGCTTTCCTGAAAAGATCTCGGGATCTGCAGTAATCCTCCTTAGAAGTCGTTGCTCGGCCATTTTTCAAAACTCCTTAATATATCAATGGGTTAGGGGACATTTGCGTAATGGGGGACGTTGCTATCTAACTGCGTTTCTTCAAGATATCCCAAGTCCCATCAATGTTCAGTTGTTGGCACGGATTTCACCCCGGTTAAATAAGGGAAAAAGCAGATTTAACGGGGCAGGCGGATTACGCGGACCCGCCTGACAACGCCTGCGGCGCAGCAACCCGCCTACCTCGCCCGTCCGCCTCGCTCTGCATGGCAGGAGGGCGGGCGTTGCGAAGCATTGCGGGCAGGTGGCGGGCAGGTGGCACACAATCCTTCGGAGGGGTGTAGACTTTGTCAGAGAAAAGCGGCAGATTGGGGTCATCTTGACGGCCTGTTACAAGACACGTAGTTAACGGCGTCACCATTCGGCTATTCATGAAGGACGTCTGATCCGCAATTGATGAGCAGAGGCAACAACCAACGCCCCTTTCCAGGTCTCTATTTCATTATGTTCCAGAATCCATTTGAGAACTGAAGTAATAGCGTTTTGACCTTCTCTTGCCAGTCGAAAAAGCAGGATGCCTTGATGTGTACCGGGAATATGCTTTCTTATATCTGAGAAATCAAGATCCGTCGTTATCAGGAATCGTCTCTCTGCTTGAGCGGCGTCCCATATCTCTGAATCGGATGATCCGGAAAGTCGTTCCTGGTGAACCGTTTGCACGTCGTGTCCGGCAGTCTGGAGAATATCAGATACTGAATTTGGAATACATTCATCCAACTTAATTCTCATATCATTTCCTCTCATGCAGTCAGTGCTGCAGGCAGAGGTAGTATCATTTCATCAGCAGCGGCCGCAGCAGCATACGCAATAGCTGCATATACCGCTTCAAGGGTTAGGCCAGGGTATTCCTTAACAATGTCGTCAGGAGCATGGCCTTCTGCAAGATTGTCAAGCACCACCTTCAATCGAATTCTGGTACCCCTGATAACAGGAGCCCCACCGCAGACACCGGGCCTTGACTCAATAAATTTCTCGTATGGTTTCATGATCAACACCTCAGTCGAAAAGATGTTTCTGTCGTGTAATGGGGGTCGGGATAGAAGTACAGTGCGCGCAGCCTTAGGTAATGGGGGTAATGGGGGACGTTGCCACTATTCCACTATTCTATAGAGCTGGTTCCCCATGAAATGCTATTCACCTTATTCCCAATCTTCAACTTTGAGGCCTGTTACTCGCTTGAATTCCCTTGTATTATGCGTAATAAGAATGAATTCATGCACTAACGCTATAGCCGCAATCATAAGATCGTTTGGTCCAATTGGCGTGCCCTTTCGAGTGAGATCAGAACGGATTTCACCATATTTCCTGGCGGCGGCGTCGTCAAAGGAAACAGACTCGAAATCTGCAAACAATTCATCCAAAAGCGCAAGGTTTTCGGTCATGCGGAGCTTTTCATGGCGCCGAAGAACAATTCGGCTTTTACGACTGCGCAAAGCCAAATTGTTGACGGATCAGCTGAAAGAAAACGATCTTTTACCAGGTTCTCTCCGGGATTCAAAAAGCGAATGGTATCCGGCAGAAAGATCATATTAACTCCTCACGGCCCTCATAGTTTCCCTGATCCTCCCTGACGAGTTGTTCCCCGACCCATGCACCTGCGAACCGCTTCAGAGGCGAACCTGCCCTCTTGTTACTATGATGGCTATATTTTTCACTAGCAAGGGGCAAGAGAATCACTTCCACCAAACGATTCTTAAGATTGCTCGGAATTTCAACGATACCTTCCAGCAGATTGCTCTGGATGGTTTGGCGAACAAACACTGCTTGCGAAGATGGCTTTTTACTTTTCAATGACGGTTTTGCCATTTACAACCTCCTTCAGAGGTATAATTATAATGGGGGACATCCTATATTCTAATGGGGCACGCTGGGAAGAAAGTAAATAACTTAAGTTTTTGGCACCCCGGTTAAATACGGGAAAAAGCAGATTTAACGGGGCAGGCGGATGGCGCGGATGACACCCCGGTTAAACAAGGGAAAAGGAGAGGTTTAACCCCGGAGAAACAAAAGCAAAAAAGGTTTCACAGGGCAGGCGGGGCAGGTGGCACACAATCCTTCGGAGAGCTGTAGACATAGCTTTTTACCTTTCTGATTCTTTCGGGAGTGCGTTCCTCACGAGAAGAACCGGAGTGTCAGAACGTAATTTCCGGAAACGAAAGCTGTCCTCGCCAACGACAACAAAATGCCCTTTCACGCGGTCGCTGAATTCCTTTAGCAACTTCTCGATCTGAGGCCATTTCGAGTTTCTCTTCTCAACTGAAATCCTTATCAAGACAATCCCGACCGCCGGCTTCTTGAGTCTGTAGACCAATTCTCCGAAGTCTTTATCCTCAGTTATAAGAATCCGACCTTCACTACAGGCCCGCGTAAGAACAGAGTCGTCTGTACCGCCCCGGTCTTCCTCCAGCACGTAGAGCACATCATGCCCCTCTTCCCTCATAGCTGAAACCAACCCTGCGTCGCAGCACTCATCCGCGAGAAATTTCAAAAAATGTCCTTTCTCAACCGTATACAGCAACTTCATCAGCAAGATAGTCGGCTGCAAACTGCTGAGCGGCAAGGATATCCTCTATCGTTAGGTGAGGATGATCCGCAATGATTTCCTCAGGCGTCATCCTGCCTGCCAGCTTGCGCAATATATGTTCCACTGTTATGCGAGTATTTCTGACAACAGGTTTTCCAAACATTACCTGCGGGTCAACAACAATTCTGTCTTCTTCTTTCATTGAATCCTCCACCTTACCGTTACCTTTGTAGCGACTCCTGGTAAGTAGTGCCTGAACGGAAACCCCCTTCAGGCAAAATCCGAATATCGAATATCGAAATTCGAAACAAATTCGAATATCAAAATTCAAAACAAGGAAACTTAATTGCTCGGGAACATTATGTTTTGGTTATTTTGACATTCCGATTTTGATCATTGTTTCGGATTTCGTGCTTCGGATTTCGAATTTCTTGACCGAAAATCCGGGTTTTCGGTCAGACACTAAGTAGGGGAATAGGGGACGTTACCACTATTCCACTATCCTATGTGAATGGGGACCTTGGGAACAAAGGTAACTTATTGGTTTTATTTGGCACCCCGGTTAAATAACAGCAAAAACAGATTTCACGTGTGTCCAGTGTCCAGAGTGTTCAGGGGACGTAGCGCTGGCAGTTTCAGTTTTTTTCTTGAACCGCGAAGGCGCCCCGGCTAACTGCGCTATCGCTGTCACTCCGTGAAGTTAACGGGGCAGGCGAAGAGCACGAAGGAGTTTTGGTGTTGGTTTGTTTTCATCCTGGAGGAAGGATTCAGGATCAAAGCAGACCAAGCCCTTCGGGCAATTAACGGGCAGGGTATTCAACATCAATATTCTTGGCGATCTTTGTGTCTTGGCGGTTTAGGTTTAGTCGATGAAGAGACAGCTCCGCCCTTTGGATTACAGGGGGTGAAGGTAGTTAACCTGTTTTATTTACAGCTTTTTCTCTGGAAACTCCCTTGCGGGGGCTTTCAGGTGAGCCGGGCTTTGAGGTCGCCTAATTCGGCTTCGGCCAGGTTTCGGAGGCCGTTTTGGTCCACGTCGCGGGTCAGGGCTTCGATCTGGGTCTTGATGGCTTCGTATTCGTGCAGCTTGCGTTTGAGGAAGTTGATGGTGATGCGGCCCTTTTCTTCGATGCCCCGGGGGGTGAGCATGTAGGTGTAGGCCCGTTTGGCTTTGGCCTTTTGGAAGCGTTTGACCTTGATGAGGCCCCTTTTGGTCAACTCCGCGATGCAGTAGTTCACCTTGCCCACACTGATCCCCATTTTTTTGGCCATGTCCCGCTGGCGCAGCCGGGGTTCCTCGGCCAAGAGGTTGAGCAGGCGGTAGTGGATCTCCTGGTTGTAATCGTGGTTCATGGGTTGAATCTTTTAGAGGATGGGATGGGAGTTGTCAAGGGCATTTTTTGTGTGTATTGAACCGCGAAGGCGATGACGTTTTGTTCCTTTCTTCAGGAAAGGGACAAACCATCCTGTGCATCATGTTGATCCTGTCTAATTGAGCTGTTTCTTGACAGGATTGACTGGATTGACTGGATTTATTTTCCTGAGTCAATTTCCGGATGAAATTGCCTCAACGAAATCCGCCGACCGGCGGAGAACTCCTTTTGCCGAAGGCGATGATATTTTGGCCCTTTCGTCCCGCCGGGACGTAGCTTCTCTGGGCCGGAGGCAGGAAAGGGACAAACAATCCTGTGCATCATGTTGATCCTGTCTAATTGAGCAGTTTCTTGACAGGATTGATGGGATTTGGTTTTGCACTCCTAAACATTTCCCGTAGTAAGGTCATAAAAGTTCCTTAAATTCATCTACCGTTAGGCCCGCATCCCTGATAATCCCGCCCATGGTGAATGCGTCCACCGGATTTGCCCTTGGGATGGTAATGATCCTTACTCCATCGGTCATAACAATATGCTTGCCTTGTCTGGCAATCCAAAACCCTCGCTTTTCAAACGCCTTCACCGCTCTTTGATGATGGATCCCCGGCAGTTTAGGCATTCGCCACTTCTACGTATCGGGTTTCTTCTTTGGCAGTGAGTTTATCGACCACATCCAAATAGCCCTCAATGGCATCCGCAATGTTTTCCAATGCCTCCTTTTCGGATTTGCCTTGAGACCAGCAACCTGGTAGACCTGGAACCCAGACGGAATAACCTTCTTCTGTCTTTTGAAGACTGACTCGATATTTCATATAATACCTCCATGATCAAAGACAAATCTTGTGCATCCGGTTGATCCTGTCTAATTGAAGTGTTTTTGACAGGATTTACAAGATTGATGAGATATACTTTGTTTTTTCCCTTTCCGGCCTCCGGCCCATAGGGGCCTACGCCCCGGTGGGACGAAAGGGAAAAAGAGAATCCGCCTTCGGCGGAGGGGGTGTCTCCCTTGGCACTATTTGGATTTCCAATTTGGTTGGGTATTGCTTGATTCCTCATCCCTGACTTCGGATCTTTAATTTTTGGAATTAGGGGATTCTTACGGCGACCAAGGATGGTGCTGTGGCCGGTCCAGGGATATTTGTCGAGTTCTTGGAGGTTCTGAACCAGGCTCGCCCGTAGCGGATTCAGGTGGATATAGCGGATCAGCTCCAGGAGGTAGACGTCTTCCTCGCACACAACAGATTTGTATCGGTTCTGAAAGAGATGGCCTGAGCGCTTATGTCTTTTGTTAAAGGTCACGGCGTATCCGGTCATTAAGCGGCGCATGACTTTGCTGAGTGGGATAGGGCCTGTTCGTAAAAGGAGATGAAAATGATTCGGAATCAAGGCCCAGGCGTAGCATTGTGTTTGGGTTTCTTCGAGGATGATGGCGAACCTTTCCAGGAAAGATTTGCGGTCCTTGTCGTCGAAGAAGAGCTTTCGACGTTCTATTCCCCGGGCCATGACGTGTTGGAGAAGGCCGGGGGCGTCAAGTCTTGGTTGGCGGGGCATTTTT
>CAYPDL010000152.1:0-8273 GCA_964409475.1 uncultured Desulfobacteraceae bacterium
CGTCTCCATGCAATGAGCCAAGGTCTTGCGTCCTTTGGGAAAGAGACCCCCACAGGCCGATCATGTTGCGATACCTTCTGTCAAAAAGCGAAAAAGTTACAAATAGTACAAAACACCTTTAACTTTAGTCACTTTAGCTAACTTATTCAAAGGAGCCTAAATGGATCCGGCATTAGTCAAACTGGCATTAGGCGGTTTAGCCGTATTGGGGTGTATCGGCCTCTTTTTTGGCATTGGTCTGGCATTGGCCGCCCATAAATTTGCGGTGGAGGCCAATCCCAAGGTGGAAGAGGTATTGGAGGTCCTGGCAGGGGCCCAGTGAGGGGGATGCGGCTTCGCAGGATGTGAAGCGTATGCCGAAGCGGTCGTCAACGATCCGGATGTTGCCCCTAATCTCTGTTTCCCCGGAAAGGCGGAAGTAGCCAGACTGGTTGCCGAGATAACGGGCAAGAAGATGGCCTCCGTCGAAAATGTGGTAGCCGCTGTCCGCTGTTCAAGGGTCGAGGGAAATGTCCGGAAGAAGCTGAACTACATCGGATATGGGTCGTGTACCGGCGCCAACCTGGCATTTGGTGGACCGTATGAGTGCCGGTATGCGTGCGTGGGCCTGGGCGAATGTGCTGAAAGCTGCCCCTTTGACGCCATCAGCATGGTGAACGGCTTTCCGGTTGTTGATGCGCACCTCTGTGTGGGCTGTGGGACCTGTGTGCGCACCTGTCCAAAAGGGATTATCGAGTTAATTCCCTTGAAGGCCAGAGTCTGGGTCCCGTGCAGCAGCAAAGATCCTGGAAAAGACGTTAAAGAGGTCTGCGGGGTGGGCTGTATCTCCTGCAAAATGTGCGTCAAGGTATGTCCGGCCAAAGCGGTTGCATTAGAGGACGGCATTATCAAAATCGATCATCAGAAATGTATGGAATTCGGCCCTGAGTGCAATGAGATATGCGTGGAGAAGTGTCCGAGGGGCATCTTCATAAATTATTCCGGGGGCGAAAGAGCAGTTCAGCAGACAACTATGGCAGCGGCCTGAAATGCGACGATTTTGGGAGCCCGCGTCACGGGGCACGTACTCCCGCGATCAGGTGCATCAGGATTATGGGGGAACACGAAATGGAAAGAAATGAGCTTTTGCGTCATGCATCGGGAACCATGGATCGAAGGTCTTTTTTGAAGCTTTCGGGAGTTCTCGGTATCGGTCTTGCTTCTGCCGGCGTCGTTATTCCCACGGGGGCGGAGGCCGTACGGTTTAACCGCAACCTCTATAAAATATCTAAAACCCGGTTAGCCATGGGAACCTTCGTCTCCATGACGCTCCTTCACACATCGAGGGACCAGGCCGAAGCGGCTATGGGAGAGGCCTTTCTTGAAATTGATCGGCTGGCGAGAGAGATCAGCCGTTTTGATCAGAGAACCGCCGTAGCTCAGCTCAACCGGGAAGGAATTCTGAAAGATATTCCCCCTGAAGTGGCTGAGGTGGTTGCCAGGTCACTGGCCTATTACCGAATCAGCAACGGGGCCTTTGACATATCTGTGAAACCGGTGGTAGACCTGTTCAAAGAGAAGTTTTCCGATGGCAGGCGCATGCCCCCGTCTGACGCAGAGCTGCGGGAAGCCATCCGGCTGGTCAATGCGTCCGACATCGAATTCACGGGTCGTATGGTTCGTTTCAAACGGCCGGGCATGGGCATTACTCTGGACGGTATTGCAAAGGGATATATCGTGGACCGGGCATCGGGGGTTCTCTCCCGAAACGGGATCACGAACCATCTGATCAATGCCGGGGGAGACATCCGTACCGTGGGCTGCAGGCGTGACGGCAAGCCATGGACGATTGCGGTACAGGATCCCCAGAAAAAGAAGCACTATCCAGACATCATTCATCTGACGGAAGGGGCGGTTGCTACATCCGGAAATTATGAGGTCTATTTTGACCGGGAAAAGATGTTCCACCATATCGTGGATCCCCGCACCGGACGATCGCCTGAAGAAAGCGCCAGCGTGTCGGTCGTAGCGGACACGGCCATGGAGGCAGACGCCTTCTCCACCACAGTATTTGTCATGACGCCCGAGCGCGGTACCCGCTTTATTAACTCACGTCCCGGATGCGAATCTCTCGTAATAACAAAGGGGAATCAGAAGATCACGTCGGCGGGGTGGAAAAGCGCAGCGATTTGATGAATGGGTTGAGTGGGCTTTAGGTGGAGGCATGGCGCTCGTTGAAAAGTGAGTGATGCCTGTTTACATCGGCACATCGTCTTGCGTGTAATTTCTGAAACGCGTCAGCTCCTTTTGAAAGGTCAGTTTGAAAGAACCGGTAGGACCGTTCCGCTGCTTCCCGATAATGATATCGGCAATATTCCTGTTTTCTTCTGAATTGGGATTGTAAATCTCATCCCTGTAGATAAATGCAATCACATCCGCATCCTGTTCAATGGCCCCGCTGTCTCTGAGGTCTGCCAACTGGGGCTTCTTGTTGGGCCGATCTTCGACCTTGCGGTTTAACTGGGACAGGGCTATCACAGGAACGTTGAGGTCTTTGGCCAACCCTTTCAACGATCTGGATATCTCTGACATTTCCAATTGTCTGGACTCTGCCGATCTGCGGCCCTGGATCAACTGCATATAGTCTACGATGACAAGCCCCAGATCGGCCCGTTTCTTCAGCCTTCTGCATTTGGCCTTCATTTCGAGCACACTGATGGCAGAGGTATCATCTATGAATATCGGCATTTCCGACAACCGATCTGCCGATTCGGTAAGGCGGGGCCAGTCGTCGCCCCTCAGACTGCCGGTTCTCAGCTTTGTGGCATTTATCCCGGCATCAAGGCCCAACAACCGGATGCCCAACTGTTGCCTGGACATCTCTAATGAAAAAACAGCGACCGCATTCCCGGTTTTCTTGGCAGCGTTATAGCCGATGTTCAGGGCCAGGGCCGTCTTTCCCATGCTCGGCCGTCCTGCAACAATAATCAGGTCTGAGGGCTGGAGCCCGGCTGTCAATTGATCGAATCGCTCAAAACCGGTCGGAACGCCGGTCACATACCCTTCAAACTGGGCCGCGCTTTCGAGCTTTTTGAAACTCCCATCAATGACCTGCTTCAGGCTTTGAAACCCTTCCCGAATCTGATTCTCGGCAATATCAAAGATAGACTGCTCGGCCTTTTCGAGAAGTTCTGCGGTGCTTTCCTGATTCTGAAAGCAAAGTTCGGAGATAGTCGAACACTGGCTGATCAGGCGCCTTCGAACCGCCAGATTCCTGACGATCTCAGCATGGTAAACAATGCCGGCCGAGGTTGAAACGGCCTGGACCAGCAGGGCCAGGTAATCGGTGCCCCCCACCTTTTCCAGGGTCTTTTTTTGTGTAAGGATCTCGCGCAGGGTAAGAATGTCTATCGGCTCGCCGCGCTGGTACAACCCGGTCATTCCCTCGAAAAGGGCAACGTGGGCCTCCCTGTAAAAATCGTCCAGAGAGAGGATATCCACAACCTGGTTCATGGCGTCATTGTTTATCAATATGCCGCCCAATATGGCCTGTTCAGCCTCCACATTGTGGGGTGGGACCTTCAGATACGAGACAGGGGTTTTTTCTTTTGGCTGAGGCATAGGACCTTTAAGTACCAAGGATTCGATCGGTCTACATACCTTTGATTCTGCAATTCCTCACTACGCAATCCTCAATTGGTTGTGTCCTTCTGCTCTTGTTCGGCGCTTACGACCACTCTTATGGACCCGGTCACTTTGGGATAAATCTTGACCGGGATATCGTATTCTCCAACTGCCTTGATCGGCTTGTCCAGGTTGATCTTGCGCCTGTCTATCTCAATGCCCTGGGCCTCGAGGCAGGCGGCGATATCCATGGTGGTCACCGAACCGTACAGTTTTCCTTCTTCGCCCGCCTTCTGCGAAATATTAATGACAAGCTCGGCTATTCTTTCCTTGAGCTTTTCGGCGGTCTCTCTCCCTTTCAGCCTCTTCACCTCAATCTTTTTCCTTTGAAGTTCAAGCGCCTTCATGTTTTGAGGCGTGGCTTGAAGTGCAAAGCCGTTGGGAACCAGGTAGTTGCGTGCAAACCCCTTCGCAACATTTACAATGTCCCCTTCCAAGCCCAATTCATCCAGATCCTGCCGTAGAATCACTTCCATTGCAATGTCTCCTCCATCACGTTGTTTGACTATCCGCTCTCCTGTGGATTTTCCTGAAATCAATCCATTGGTCAAACAGCCCGGCAAAGGTCAGCACGGCCAGAAAAAGTTGCTGGACGATGATCAAAAAGTAGATGCCGAGCCTAATCCAGGAAGGAACATGGTACTTGTTCAAAAAAAACACAATAATGGATAGCCCATGAAATAAATATATGGCCAATATAACAATTAGGGCGTTAAGCGCTAAAAATTGTATGCTTTCTGACGACAAAAATAAAGCAAAACCCGCACCGATCAGACCCCAGACCAGATGGTCGGGCGCCTGCCATCGGTCCATTGAGATAAACTCCGGATACTCGAGTTTTCCCATCCTGAAAAGTGGTCTGGCGATAACCACATTCAGCCAGAGCGCAAAACCTGTCCCTATAATCATGAGTGAGGGATAAATCTGCGAAATGGTCGACATGAAGGCCTTCGCGTATGCGTTCAATTCAAGGGCATTCAAATGGCCCTGGTTCGCATCCTCGAAGGTCTGTATGGCAGCATCGAGATGGCTTCCCAGGTAACTGAGGATCATTTCGATGGGCCCCATGTTTCTTGACAGGCCCATTACGACAAGCATTCCCAGACCGATGAGGAGCATGAACAACGTTGCCAGGAATATGGTGTTCCCGAGGCTGAGTTTCCTCCTAAAAAGCTCGGCCAGCCCTATCCCTACGATACTGAACTCCAGGGCCAGGAGGGTGATCTGCGAATAGCCGGCAGCGTAGGCAATCAGGCCGACAGCGGTGACCGCTATCGCAGCAACTTTAATGCCCTCGATAAGGCCCAATCTGATGGAATAGTAGAGGAATGGCAGAGGCGTCAGCAGGCTGAAAAAAGGGCCAACAAACGGAATCAATATGGATGCCAAAAGAAGAGATATTACTCCGCCGGCGCACCCCAGTACATCACTCATTTTCATGGGATTTCAAGAATGGCAAAAGCCCCGAAACCATCAAAAAATTAGGATCAGGATATCTCCGAGGGCTCAAGATCAGTTCACAAGAGATGTTGTATACGGCAGCAAGGCAATGTTTCTAGCCCTCTTAATGGCCACCGCCAGCATCCGCTGGTGTTTGGCGCAGTTGCCGGAAATCCTGCACGGAGTAATTTTACCCCGTTCCGTCGTAAAATATCTGATGTTTTTGATATCTTTGTAATCAATGGTAAGGCTGCTGTCAGCGCAGAACTTGCATACCTTTCTTCTGTGATAGGTTCTCCTGAATTTACTCTTGTTCCCCCTGCTTCTGTCGTCACTCCCCTCTCTATCGTATGCCATTTTCCCCCTCGTCCTCTGTGCGTCTGTCGTCTTCAGTCTTTTTCTCTTCTTCGCCAGGTTCCTTTTTGTCCCCCTCTCCTGCGGCCTTCAAGGCCTCCGGATCGGCATGGTCGCTCAGCTTGATTGTCTGATACTTGATAACCCTGTCATCTAAGGTCATTTCCCGCTTCAGTTGTTCAACAATGCCTGATTCTCCGCAATATTGCAGGAGCACATAGGAACCTTTGTCAAACTTCTTCACCTCATAAGCTAATGTCCTCTTCCCCCATTCCTCAACCTTGGTAACGACGCCTTTCTCTTTTTCGACAAGGGTGTTCATCTTGGCGACAACATCTCGATACTCATCGTCAGCCAGATCAGGGTTGATGATATAGAGGGTCTCATAATACCTCATGCGTGTTCTCTCCCTTCGGCCTTTTTCCTGATATGGATTGTGTTGGTCCCGTTAAACCGGTTCAGACGAACTTCCGGTCTGGAGATCGGTTTACAGGGACAAGGAGCCATTTAAATTTAAACCAAAAATATTAGCAGTGAAACCCCATGATGTCAAGACATTAATTTCTTACCTCCGGTCTATTCAAAAAAATTCCGCACGGTGAACCCCTCCCGGCTGCAGAGCAGATCCCGCTCCGCCTCCCGGAGATCCTGGGCCACCATTTCTGCCACCATTTCATTAAATGATATCTTGGGTTCCCAGCCAAGCTCCGTTCTCGCCAGACTGGCATCCCCAAGAAGGGCCTCTACCTCGGTCGGCCGGAAATACCTGGGATCAACCGCCACGATACACCGGCCGGTCTTCTGGTCGTACCCCTTTTCCTCCAGGCCTTTTCCTTCCCACCGGATATCAAATCCCAATTCTTTCCCCGCAACATTGACAAAGTCTCTCACCGAACGCTGTATCCCCGTGGCGACTACATAATCCTTTGGTCTCTCCTGCTGGAGCATTAGCCACATGAGTTCCACATAATCCCGTGCATGGCCCCAGTCCCGTTTCGCGTCCAGGTTTCCCAGATAAATGGACTTTTGAAATCCAAGCTTGATCCTGGCCAGGCCACGGGTAATCTTTCGGGTCACGAACGTCTCCCCGCGAAGGGGGGATTCGTGATTGAACAGAATGCCGTTGCACCCGAAAATCCCATAGGCCTCCCGGTAGTTAACCGTAATCCAGTAGGCATACAGTTTGGCCACGGCATACGGAGACCGGGGATAGAAGGGCGTTTTTTCATTCTGGGGCGTTTCCCTGACCAGCCCGAAGAGTTCGGAGGTGGATGCCTGATAAAATCGGGTCATTTTTTCCAGTCCCAGGATACGGATCGCCTCCAGGAGGCGAAGGGCCCCCAGGGCATCGGCATTCGCCGTGTACTCCGGCGTCTCGAAAGAGACCTTGACATGGCTCTGGGCCGCCAGGTTATAGATTTCGTCAGGCTGAACCTGCTGGATGATCCGGATGAGATTTGTGGAATCGGTCAGGTCCCCGTAATGGAGTACGAATTTCCTGTCGGATTCGTGAGGGTCCTGGTATAGGTGGTCAATCCTGTCCGTATTGAAAAGGGATGCTCTTCGCTTAATGCCGTGGACTTCGTATCCTCTTTTCAACATAAATCCGGCCAGATAGGCCCCATCCTGACCGGTGATTCCTGTAATCAGCGCCCGTTTCATAGCCTCTCCTGCCTCTATTCCGCCCTTTCTGCCTCCACCATCATCCTTGCCACATCCCGCATCCGGTACCTGGCCGTCCACCCCAGTCTTTGCTGCGCCTTGGCCGGATTTGCCCTGACGGTCAGGATGTCTGTGGGCCTAAAAAGGGCCTGGTTTGTTTTTACATGGTCCCGCCAGTCCAGGCCAAGGACCGTGAAGACACTGTCAATAAAATCCTCCAGCCGGTTCGTCTCTCCAGTGGCAATGACATAGTCATCGGGGGTGTCCTGCTGAAGCATCCGCCACATAGCCTCCACATATTCCGGCGCCCAGCCCCAGTCCCTCTCGACAGAGATGTTCCCCAGCTCGAGCTTTTCACCCATCCCTTTTTCAATGCGGCAGGCTGCGCTGACGATCTTACGGGTAACGAATCGCCGGGGTCTGAGGGGGGATTCGTGGTTGAACAGAAGGCCGGAGCAGGCAAAAAGCCCGTAGGCCTCACGGTAGTTGGCCATCTGCCAGAAGGCGGCAGCCTTTGCAACGGCATAGGGGCTCCTGGGACGAAAAGGTGTCCGTTCATTGGCCGGGTGACCGTCCGTATTGCCGAAACACTCGCTGGAACCTGCATTATAGATCTTAATAGGCGCCTCCAAGAACCGAATCGCTTCCAGTAGATTGAGTGTTCCGATGCTGATGCTCTCAAAGGATTCCACCGGCTGATCGAACGAAAGGCCGACCGAACTCTGGCCTGCGAGGTTGTAGACCTCATCGGGCCGGATTTTCTTGAGCACCTGAAGTACGCTCCGGAAATCGTTTAAAGAGGCCGATTCAACATCTACCTGATCCCTGATGTTCAATCGAACCAGATTTGAAAACTGAGACATCTGGGCATCTCGGGAAGAACCGACCACCCTGTAGCCCTTTTTCAAAAGCAACCTGGCCAGGTACGACCCGTCCTGCCCGGAAATGCCCAAGATAAGTGCTGTCTTTCCCATGTCCTGCCCGTCCGTCATCGGTTTGAGTTTGACAATCTTGAGAAATCGTAACACGTTAGGCATGTGAAAAAGGCCGGTGGGGGTCTCTTTCCCAAAGGACGCAACAAAGGATTCCACAGACCGTCGAACGCCCCCGTGGTCTTAAATACGCTTCGGAACAGGCAGGGACGACAGAGGCTT
>CAYPDL010000153.1:0-8209 GCA_964409475.1 uncultured Desulfobacteraceae bacterium
CCTGGGGGGTGAATGTTGGAACCGCCTGTGGGGCAGCGCAACTGACCAGCAACAAGGCCCCGGCAGCAAACAGAAATAACTTCGAATGGGTTTTCTTCATTACTTTAATCCTCCTTTCAAACTTAACGCCACTTTAACCCAATATTCCGCGGCACCGCCTCTCGAATACCTCGGTTTTAAGCATAACAACATAATATACTCAAGGATGTCCAATTGTCAAGACGAACCGCTTACGGCAGGAAAATAAAGAAAAACAGCCCGGTCTTCGGGTTCATTTCCGTCCTGCAAAAGTCCTTTTGGGACATTCGCATACCGCGCTGCATCACGAAGGCCGTCGTCATACTGCCCGGCACAATCCGCCTGTATCAGTACGCCACGGAGGGGAAAAGCTTTTGGTTGGTATGGGGCAAAAACAGGGCCGCAATATACTCCTCTGTAAAGGGCTGATAGGTGGAGAGTTCGATATTTGTCATCGACCTCGATACATTGATGCATGTCTCCATGGCCGACTCTGAAAGGAGGGACATGCGGGCACCCGTCAGCGAGCTGTTCCCGATGAACTGTATCTTTTCTCTTGGAATATCCGGCAAGAGACCGATGGCAATGGACTTGGAAATATCCAGGAAACTGCCAAACCCACCCGCCACATAAAAGGTCTCTATCATGTCAAATCCGAGTCCGATATAGTCAGTCAGGGACTTGATGGCGGCAAAAACCGCGCCTTTTGATTTAATGAGGTTGTCGATATCCGACTCTGTGATGACAACAGCCGCGCCCGATTCGGTTTCATCCGGAAAGGCGATGACATATTCGGGTATGTTGTCCTCAATCCTGAGACGATCGTCCGGCCGATCTCTATGGAATTTTCCTCCCGGATCGATAATGCCGTTTTTGACGAGTTCATAGATGCAGTCGATCAGGCCTGAGCCGCAGATCCCCCGGGGCCTGGCCTCCCCGATGGTCTGGTATTGAAGTGCGCCCTCCGAGATAACGACCTTCTCAATAGCCCCTTTTATGGCACGCATGCCGCAGCGGGTCCCGCCTCCCTCAAAGGCCGGGCCGGCCGAAGCCGAACAGCAGACCAGCCAGTCCTTGTTGCCGATGGCAATCTCACCATTGGTGCCGATATCGATCAGTCCCCTCACCTCTTCGTGTTCAGGGATCCCGCACGACATGACGCCGGCCACGATATCGCCGCCCACATAAGAGGCAACACAGGGGATTGTTTGAAGGATGCCCCTGGGATTAATCTGGATGCCGATTTCTTCGGCACGGATCAGGGGAAATTCATCGGCCGTCGGCACATAGGGCTGCAGACGGATGGAACAGGGAGAAAGGCCCAACAAGAAATGGCTCATGGTGGTGTTCCCGGCGGCTACAATGGCGTTGATTTCATCAATGGGGACATCTTTCTCTTTGCACACCTTTCTGATGAGCTGATTTATATTCTTGATCACCGCCTTCTGAACCGGTTCCAACCCCCCCTTTCCGCAGGCAAAGATCACCCTGGATATAACGTCCTCACCGTAGCTCGCCTGTTGATTGTGGCACCCTTCGGAGCCGAGCAGCCTGCCTGTATTCAGATCCACCAATTGGACCACGACCGTCGTGGTACCCACGTCAACGGCCAAGCCGTAATTGGCCTGAGATGTATCAAGGGGATCTATCTTCAGGATGCGGTACCCATCCCCTTTCCTCGCAAGGGTTACGGTAATTTTCCAGTCATTCTGCCGCAGCTTGTCGGAAAGGTTCTGTAGACAATCCAAAGCGATATCAAAGGCGTGCCATCCAAGCTGTTTACGCAATTCCCTCGATATCCGTTCGATATCAGGGACATTGTCCTCGCTGGTCGGGGGCGGCAGCTCAAGATAGATCTTCTTGACGATAGGCTTGAGCTCGGTCTTGCCGGTTTCCTCTGTGGCCCCTCCGATCATGATTTTCGAGTCTTCCATCCTCGACTCAGGCGGAATCACTATCTCCAGATCGTCATGGACCGGGGTCTGGCATGCAAGAACGTATCCCTTCGTGATCTCATCCGGAGAAAAAAAGCCCTTTGCATGCTCTTCAGCCTCAGCCCGCCCCTTTGCGACCTGAACGCGGCACCTGCCGCACACCCCCTCGCCTCCACAAAGGTTATTTATAAACACATCGACACGTTGAGCCGCCTCGGCGATGGTCGTGCCTTCCTCTACTTCAACAGATATATCAGCAGGGAGGAAATGAACGGTATATGTCTTCATTGAGTATCTCCAGAAACCTTACGGCGTTCCAGGCCTTTGATTCGGACGCGACATCCCCGGTTTGTTATTGACAAAAAAAGGATGCTACGGCCCGAGGATCGTCTATATTTTGAGCATATCGAGGATATTTGACAATTGAAGATCAATATATCTATCGAGGGTGAGACGTTTCTTGAAGTGCCAATGCTTCAGCACCCACATATGGGCGGCAATAATGATATTGTAGGCCGCCAGATCCACATCCACCTTCTTGAAAACGCCTGAATCTATCCCCTCCTGGATCATTCCACCAAAAACCTCGCTGACTTCCACCTCCAATTCCATGATCCGGTCCTTGGAGGCTTTGTCAAGGGAATTGGACTTCTGATAGATCAGGAGGGCCTTCTCCCTCTGCTGGTCAACCACCTTGAAATAGAGTCTCCCGGCAATGGTCAGTTTCTCTATGGGATCATCAATCCCACGGATCATCCTGAGGAGGTTCTCACGGAAGATATTCAAGACATCTTCCATGATCATCCGCATAATCGCCGACTTCTGCTTGACATAATGATAGGTGACCGGCAGGCTGACCCCTGCTGCTTCGGAAATCTCCTGAATCGAGGTGGCATTGAACCCCTTTTTGACATACAGGGCGCTTGCCGCATCGATGATCTTTTTCCTTACCTTGTCGGCATCCGCTATCTGGTCAAGCACGGTCAATTGACTTTTACTAAATGTGTCCATATCGATTCACCATATTGGAAAGGGTTAACATGTCACCCAGGCAACCGTTCACGGGCTCAGGGATGCACAGGTCCACTTTGTGCGTACGCCAAATACGCGACCGAATCAAATGCCCTCACGGGCACACTACAAACTTTCCGCACAGAATCGGCGGGAGGCGATGCCGCCGTGAACGGTTACAAAAAATTATAGATGGAGTTTGCGGGCATGTCAAGGTGAGAACCGGCTTACCGTGCGGGTTTTGGGATGGGCCTCGCGGATTTCCGTATCCTCGCCTCTTGCCTTGCCTCACCACGGTTCCGGATACTCAGATCCCTCGCCACCAGTGATCGGGCTAATTCCGGAATATTTCTCTCGCCGTAACGAGCCGCATGATCTGATTCGTGCCCGTGTAGATCTGAATGAGCTTGGCATCGCGCATCATTCGTTCCACCGGATAGTCCTTCATATACCCATAGCCCCCCATGACCTGTACGGCATCGGTGGTTACCTTCATGGCATTGTCTGAAGCGAAAAATTTAGCCATGGCGCAGGATTGAGGGCCAAGCTTCGCCTCCTTCCTATCCAGGCGACGGGCCGCCTGGTAGGTCAAGAGCCGTGCCGCATCCGTTCCCGCAGCCATATCGGCAATCATGAATTGAATGGCCTGCATTTCAGCGATGGGTCTCCCGAACTGAGTCCTCTGCCTCGCATAAGCGACGGCCTCGTCAATGGCCCCCTGAGCCAGCCCGACCGCCTGGGACGCGGAAAAGAGCCTGCTGGTATCCAGGGCCGCCATCATACTGCCGATCCCCTTCCCTTCATCGCCGATGACGTTCTCTGCCGAAATTTCCATGTCTTCGAAAAACAACTGGGAATTCACACAGCCCCGCATGCCCATCTTGTTTTCATTCTTTCCATAGCAGAGGCCCGGCGTCCCCTTCTCTACAGCAAAGGCGGTAATCCCCTTTGACCGTTTTTCACGGTCTGTAAATGCGTAGACCGTTAAGACATCGGCGATGCTTCCATTCGTGATGAAACATTTCTGGCCATTGATGATATAGACATCTCCCTTTCGAACCGCACGGGTATTCATGGAGAGGATGTCCGATCCGGCCCCTGGCTCCGTGGCAGCGAATGCGGCAAGACCTCCTTTCGCCAGTCCGGGAAGAACCCGCTGTTTCAGCGACTCGTTCCCCGCACAAAGGATCGGGAGCATGCCGTCGGCCTGGGCAATCAGGATGAGGGCCGACGAGGCACAGGCCTTGGCGATTTCTTCGAGGATCATGGAGAAGGTCAGATATACAAGCCCGATTCCCCCGTATTTCTCGGGAAGCAAGGGCGCCAAAATCCCGTTTTCGGAAAATATCCTGACCGTGTCCCATGGGAATTCCGCCTGATCGTCAATTTCAGCGGCCCTGGGTCTTATGGTGTCCCGTACGATTTCCCGTACAGTGGCAAGTATCATTTCCTGTTCAGTGTCCAGCGTTATCATGGCATGTCCCACAAAAACTCGTAACTGTTTAGCCTCCTGACAGAAGGCGACGCAACATGACCGGGCCGTGGGGGTCTCTTTCACATCTTACGTGTTACAAAATTTCAAAAATGCCTAAAATTGTAAATGCCTAAAGTGCTTGAAGCTACGCATGCCTGATTGACTCAGCCTGGTGCTATCCCGTTTTGTGATGCGATTCCCCTTGAGAGAGCATCCACTAACGATTAAAATGCGGCCCCGGCTGAGAACATACGACGGAATAGCCTGCCATTCAAGCAATAACTGCAAATCTGTATTCAACGGGAGCCGGTTAACGCCTCACACCTGCCGCTCATCAGGCCCGGAGACCCGCGCGTCGCGACCCACTCATCTTGATACCTAAAGATGCCGGATCGGCCGACCATCTGTCAGTGCCCTGTTGACAGAATGCATGCCACCTGTTAGTAAACCCGAATGCCTGGAAAATTACGGCATTTCCAGCTCAGGTTGCGGATCGCTGGTTTCGGGTTCGCGGTTCAGGATTTTCAATCTTCAATTTACATTCGTCAATTGTCAATCATCACTGGTTTCTGCATGACTCAGGGAAAAATAGTTGAATATATCGATGAGGGCCGGTTTATTTGTGCCATCTGCCTCCAGGACAAGGGGGGCCGACTGCACCTGCTGACGCCCTCCAACCGCGAGGTCAATCTGTCGCCCAAGAGGACCATACTCATTTCCGATCCGACACTGGATATCTCGCTGCCAAGAGACGACCTGCTGGAACGACTGAAGCAGATAGAGGAAACGAGAATCCGTCTGAAAGAACAGATAGATGTGGAGGGTCTATGGGAACTGATCAGGGATGAGAAGGAGACCTTTGATCACACCTACCTTGCGCAACTGGTCTTTGGAGAAACCGTCACAGGGAACCATTCCTCGGCCGTGATACGGGCCCTATTTGAAAACCGTCTCTATTTCAAAATGAAAAACGGGCAGTTCCTGCCCAACTCGCAAAAAAAAGTTGAAGAGATTGTCAGACAGGAGGCTGAAGAGGATGCAAAGGCCGAGAGGCTCAGGCAGTGGAGCCAATGGTTGAAAGAGATTCAACAGGGCAGGAGGGTAGACGACCCTCCCTTCAGGTCGGATATTGTCCGTTTACTCATACAGTTGGCGCTCTACGGAAAGGAAGCGCCTGAATTCAAGGTCGGCAGGGAGCTGCTTTCCAACGTCGGAATATCAGACATCCAGCAGGCAAGGTTATTGCTCATCACGCTGGGAGAATGGGAAGAAGACGAAAATCTGGATCTGTTGCGATCAGGCCTTGAGGTGGCGTTTACCCAGGATCAGTTGGCGGCATCCGCCTCCCTGACGGCCCATGAACTCGATTCGGCAGGACGCGAAGACCTCAGAGACCTCCCTGTGCTGACCATTGACGGGCCCTTGACCCAGGATTTCGACGATGCCATCAGCCTGGAGAGGGTCGGTGACGAACTGCACCTGGGTGTCCATATCGCAGATGTGGCATCCACCATTCCGGCAGACAGCACCCTGGACATGGCCGCTGCCGATAGGGCATCGTCTCAATACCTTCCCAGAAGGCAGATACCGATGTTCCCCGAAGACCTGTCCAGCGATATCCTCAGCCTGCGGAAGGGATGCGACCGCAACGCCATTTCCCTCCTGGCCCGCTTCGACAAATTCGGGGCATTGCTTGGCTACCGTTTTGCGCCCACGGTCATCCGGGTCAGGGAACGGCTCATGTATGAGCATGTCAATAAAACAATCGAACAAGACGTCCCGCTCAAAGAAATGCGTCGGCTCAGTCAGCGCCTGCGCCAGAACAGGATGGACCAGGGGGCCTTGAACCTTTCCCTGCCTGAGCTGGAAGTGAGGTTTAACGGAAATGGCGCCCTTTCGCTGGAGCTGGTGGAACAGGAAACACCCTCCCGCGTCATCATTGCAGAATTCATGATCCTTTATAACTGGCTTGCAGCCAGATTCTGCATGGAAAGCCGGATTCCAATCCTCTTCAGGAGCCAGTCGGGTCCCAGTGAAAAATTGCCTCTGGATGAAAAGGGCTATTTCTATTATGTGTTCCAGCAGCGCCGAAAATTGAGTCCTCTCAGCATCCGAACCGAACCGGGTCCTCACAGCGGATTGGGGGTGGACGCGTATATTCATGCCACGTCTCCCATAAGAAGATACCTGGATCTTGTTAACCAGAGACAGATCCATCACTATCTTTTACAAAACGGGGCGATTTATGATGAGAAAAAGCTGGAAGAGATTCGGATCTCTGCTGAGCCCACCATAAAGAAGCTTGGGTTGATCAAACGAAATCGCCTCCGCTACTGGGTCCTGAAATACCTGAGCCTGAACCGTGGCAAAAAGCTGAAGGCACTGGTCCTTGATGAGCTTAAAACCAAATACCGTGTAGCGTTGACGGACTTCCTCATGATTGTGGATCTGAAACGAAAGAATGGGGTTATCCTAGGCCAGGGCCAGGAGATCTCCGTAAGGGTCACAAAGGCGGACCCGTGGGATGATATCATCAGTCTTGAATACATTGAAGACGCATGAGGGTTCCGGGGGGTGCAGGAGGACGATCAGCTATGGCACAGACTGGATGCTGGTGGGCCTGTTCTCTTCCTTATGCCTGCGCCTCACGCCTTCCTTACAACCCACAACCCAATCACTGCGCCTCTTCAATTGCAAACGCCTTGTCCAGGATTAGTTTTCCGGTGACGTCGTAGGCCAGGATGCTTAATAGTGAGGGGGTTTCGGCTGCTGAATCAATAATGAGGTTTTCCCGAATAATCCTGTAATTCCTCACCTTGAAGGCCTGTCCGCGCTTATAATCGACAGGAACGCCGTCCTTGAGATCCACCCTGGGGCGTGTCCAGAACCGTGGCGGATCAGATGCGGCGTTGGCTGCAATGATAAAAAGATGACCACGGAGCTGCCTTCCGTCGGGCCTTGTCCTGTCCAGCCTGAAATTCACAGAGAATCTCTCGCCGCTCCTTTTCGTCGTCAGTCGTTGGATCGTGACAACAGGCTCAGGAGATGCCTCTTCTGCGGGGCTATTCCGGGTCTTTTCCTGGGATACGGATTCTTCCCGGGCCGGATGTGAGACCTCGGGTTTTGAGGTTCCAGTCTCCTTTTTCTCCTCTCCATGCAGCTTGTAGATGGTATCTTCCAGAAGCTTCAGCCGTTGTCTGGCCTGATACAAGGCCCGCTGGGTCTCTTTGGTTTGATATGCCAATTGCGTTACCCGCTCGGACTGAACCGTCTCGTTCCTAAGTTCACCGAAATACAGGTAAATCCCAACAGCCGAACCAACGATGTAGAGGATAAAAATAATGGAAGCCCATAACAAGAAACGGGAGGAGAAGCTGAAACTCCGGACCTTGCCCAGGCCCCGCGAGATCATCACCGTAAGGGAGGACAGTTCGGGTATTTTTTTCTCCGGCCGTTGGTTGATCTGCTTAGGCGGCATATCCTTCACGTCCCTGCGCGATAATAACGTCTCGGGTAACACTTTAGGCATGTGAAAAACGCCAGTGGGGGTCTCTTTCCCAAAGGACGCAACAAATAATTCAACAGACCTCGGAAATTCTATCACGCCTTGGCGTGATTGGAATTAAAGGCTTATTTTGATGCCTGGTCTTTTTGCCTCGCACATGGAATAATTGTGACTGAAATGAAGTAAATTCGTCATGTTCCTTGAATGTACCAACCCAAAATTATGCCGATGGTAAGAAGGAGTCCGTGGGCGATCAGGGTCTGAATC